>DAOVEU010000005.1:0-16557 GCA_030668805.1 Desulfobacterales bacterium | reverse complement strand
GCTAACTGTAACTGTCATTTGCGGTAATACGAACTAAATGAAATGAATAAAAGGAAAGGAGGAAAAACAATGATAAGGAAATTAGCATCAATGTTGGTTATTGCCCTGTTTGTGATCTCTTTTGCCGGTGTAGCAGTTTCCCAGGAAGCACAGGAAACAATGGTACTAAAAGGGACAATTATTTCTCTTAGCGCTGATACTGGTAAGGTTGGGGTACAGGATGAATCCGGCAAGGTGATGAGTCTAACCGCGGGTTCGGACATAAACCTGGAAACCCTTAGCGGAGGTGATCGGGTAAGCATAGAATATAGTAGTGACGGGGTTATCAAATCGATCACTAAGCAAAGGTAAACCGGCTCACTGGGGATGAGAGCAAAAGGGGGGCGTTGTGCCCCCCTTTTTGCTGAATGAGAAAAGAGTGAGTAGGAGGTGAAATCGCATGACAAATAGGTTTTGGGTAGTCTTGGCCCTTCTGTTGGTGATTCCGGGGCTCATATTCGCGGCTTCGTGCGAGAAAAAGGAGGTTCAATCTGAGCCTGCGGTAACCCCGGCGACTACTGCCGAAGAGGAAACCGAGGCAAGGCGTCTTGCTGAGGAGAAGGCCCGCCAGGAGGCCCTTGCGGCACAGAAGGCCTTGGAAGAGCAGCGTCTTCTGGAAGAACGCTTCCGGGAAGAGGCCAGGCAGCGCAGGGAGCGTGAGGAGCTGGCTGAGCGGAACAGATTCCTCAACGAAGACATCCATTTCGAGTTTGACAAGTCGAGGCTTCTTCCAGAAGCAAAGGAAATTCTCTGGCGCAAAGCTGAATGGCTTATGGCACACCCTGACGTTACGGTTATTATCGAAGGCCATTGTGACGAGCGCGGGACCAACGAGTATAACATGGCCCTCGGGGATCGACGCGCTGAGAGTGCCAAGAGTTTTCTCGTGGATCTCGGTATTGCGCTGGAACGCCTGACAACCGTTAGCTATGGCGAGGAAAGACCTCTTGATCCAAGGCACAATAAAGAAGCGTGGGCCAAGAACAGACGGGCCCATTTTGTCATAGGCTAAAAGACTAAGAAAATGGTTGTAAGTGATCACGTCTGTGCCGGATTCACCTTTACAATTTAAAATAAGAAAAGGACATCTGGTAGGGATCAAAATGGAGCTTGGACCGCGAGACAACGGTGGAAGACGTTTCAGGTTTGAGCGAAGACAGTTTTCTTACACCTTCCACATCCCAGAAAGACGAAGCGGTGTGGAACGGAGAAGCGGCCTGGATCGCAGAGGACATTCCATATCTAATATTAGGCCTAACAGAAATTTAAGGCTATCTTGATAAAATGTAACATTGGTGTGGTTTAAACGGCCAACGTTAACTCTTTCGGACAGAGCGGAGGTCACGGTACCGGTCGTTGTCCCACAACCCTGGGCACTGGGCACCTGAAGACGCGTGTACAATGGCGATTGCATCCGCACTCCTCTCCGATACACTTGGATCCATCCACCCTTACCTTGAATGGGAATCCGCCTTCCTGCCTCTGGACAAGGGTACATTTTCACCTCATAATCAGCCCCCTTACCCCTTTTTCTTCCTGGAGCAGCCGATAGATGATGTTTGTTGTGCGGTTCAGATCGTAAGGGTCTCTGCAACTTCAACTTTGGCCCCGATAGATCGGCAGATGGCCTGCAGGTCCACGACGGGCACGGTTTCTCCCAAGGCATTCACTCCTGTGCCAGGATGGAGTTGAAACCCTGTCATGGCTGTGGCGTTGTTATCCAGGATGATCAGGAGATGGCGTGCACCGATTTGACTTGGTTGTAGCCACTATTCCATTGTTCCAATATTCCATCCCGCCAGAGGCAGATCTACGGCCACGCCATAGACGGGTCTTCGACATGGCATGTGGAACCCGTTAGAGACCCGTCGGATAATTGTTCCGGCATATTATGATTTAAAGTCTCTAACGGGGTGGATGGCAGAAATCGATTGCTATTGAATATCTGTGATTACAATAACTTGCAGAAGTTCCTAGACGTGATTTATCAAAAGCGTTTTAGGCAAAGCGAAAAGGGATTTATCCAAGAGCCTGTCAGCATTTGATATGGGGTAAGATTTATGATATGTAGCAGACGCTGGAAGTATGGGGGTCATACGTCAAGAGGGACTGATATCTGAATCGTGGCGATTTGGGCAACAGCTTGTTAATGGTGGACCCCTCAATTCGAAAAAATGATAGCATCGATTGGGTAAGGTAGCCCTGCTGTGCAACTCACTATTTTCAAAAGGCTAACTCTTGGGTACGTAGCGATTATGGTCCTTATTATCTTCCTGGGGGTATATGTAACCATAAAGCTGAATCAGTTAAATCGTGTCGCCCGTGCGGTCATATCTGTAGATAGCGCTACAATAAGAGTCACGGAAAACCTGTCAGATGCCTTGTTTTCCCAAGAGGGTTTTGAAAAAAAATATGTAATTTCCGGAGACCAGGATTTCTACGAAAAGTTTCGTGAAATACAGGAATATTTTTCAAAAGACCTGGAAAGACTTGGGAATCTTGTGGATACCTCAAAGAAAAAAAGATTGTTTGGCCGGGTAAGAAAAATGTATGGCCACTATCTTTCTTTGCTTAATGAGGAATTTAGTTTTATGACCAATGGCCAGGATTACTCACACGAAGGATTTCAGGAAGAAAAGGAAAAGATCGTTGATGAGATTAACCGGAAACTGAAAGAAATTATTCAAATGGCCAGGTTGGACAGGGATAAAAAATTGGAGGCGTCGAGCCGGATAAGTTCCCGGGTATTAAAAGTCACCACGGTTACCGCAGCAATGGTTATAGTGATGGGGATTCTGATATCTTTTTTTAACACCAGAAGCATAAATAATCCTATGCGACTTTTACAAGAAAAAACAAAAGAAATATCTAAAGGTAAATTTGAAGAGATGCCGAATATTTCTTCACCTCCAGAAATCAAGGAATTGGTGGACGCCTTTAACTTGATGTGCGAACGACTAAAAGAACTAGACCAGATGAAGGCGGATTTTATAAGTCATGTATCCCATGAACTCCGTACCCCGCTGACTTCTATCAAAGGAGCTTCCAGTATGCTGATAGAAGGCATCTTTTTGAGTATGCCGGAAAAACAGAATAAGCTTTTGACGATTATACAAGAAGAGTGTGAGAGGTTAATAGAATCGGTTAATGGCATACTGGATCTTTCGTGTATGGAAGCTAAAATGATGGATTATGATTTTAGGGAATGCAAGCTTATTCCAGTAATACAGGAGACAGTTTTGAGGTTTGCGCCTATTGCCCTTAAAAACAAAATTGGCCTTGAGTCAAACCTCCCTCCTGACCTGTCTCCGGTCAAAATAGACGAGGACAGAATTCGCCAGGTCATAGAGAATTTGTTGGGAAATGCCTTGAAATTTACTTCCCAGGGAGGCAAAGTAATTGTTTCTGCTACACCTGAAGGAAACCAGAAAGCATATGTTGAAGTCTCTGTTTCAGATATCGGCTGTGGAATTCCCAGGGCGGACTTGAAAAAGATATTTGATAAATTCAAAAGAATAAATACGGGAAGGGAAACAGCCGTAGGGACCGGCCTGGGCCTTTCAATCGCAAAACACATCATCGCGGCACATGGAGGGGAAATATGGGTAGAGAGCGAACCAGGAAAGGGAAGCACCTTCTTTTTTACCCTGCCTGTTGTATAGCCCTACTCCTTGGAATTTGGGGGTGTACTCATTTCCAGCAAAAATGGAAAGGTGAAGGGCGTCTTGCAAGGGCCGGGACCCTTTTGGCCAAAGGGAAATATGAAGAGTCCATGAGGGAGGCAAAGGAGGTGTTAAGGTTATATCCTCGAATTCTGGGTGGTGAAGCACTCTTTCAAATGGGGTTGATTTACGCTTATCCCAAGAATCCAGACCAGGATTGCCAGAAATCCCTGAAACGCTTTCAAAGAGTGATAAAGGAATTTCCCAAAAGTGAGTTAAAAGACCAAGCGGAGGTATGGGCCTGTGTTCTCCAAAAGATCATGGATAAAGAGAGGGAAATTGGTAAGTTAGAGCAAAGAAATAGCTACTTGGGGAAGGCGCTTGAAAAAGAGCAAAAAAAGGTAAAAGGACTGAAAAGCCAGGCAGAGAAATTGAAGGACCAAGTGGAGAAACTAAAGGACCGGGTAGAGAAACTAAAGGACCAGGTAGAGAAATTAAAGGACCAATTATTGAGGCTAAAGGAGATCGACCTGGGTATCGAGGAAAAGAAAAGTCAGGCAAAATAATTCAACGTTTCGGACTGGACTATTTCTCTTTGTGGGGGAAAAAGATGGATAAGATTCTGGTCTTAGATGACGAGAAAAACCTGCTCAAGGTTATAAAGATGAGGCTGGAGGCCAATGATTATCAAGTTGCCACAGCTCTTCAGGCGGAAACGGCGGTGGAGATAGCCAAAAAGGAAGAAATAGATTTGGCTCTGGTAGACCTTAAACTTGCCGGAAAAAACGGGATTGAGGTCATGGAAGAACTTCATCAAATAAATCCCGAGATGCCCATTATCATCCTGACCGCCTATGGAACGATAAAAAGTGCGGTGGAGGCCATGAAAAGAGGGGCATACAGCTATTTGACCAAACCTTTTGACTATCGTGACCTACTATTGCAAATAAAAAATGGGTTAGAAAAGAGTCGGCTTTCAAAAGAAGTTCTGAGACTCAGGAATATGGTTGAGAGGAAATATGGTTTTAAGAATGTTATTGGAAAAAGTGAAAAAATGAAAAAGGTGCTGGCACGGGTGGGACAAGCTGCTGAAAGTGAATCGAGTGTCTATATTGAAGGAGAAACCGGCACGGGTAAAGGGTTGCTTGCCAAGACCTTGCATTTTGCAAGTTCAAGAAAAAATGGACCATTTATTGCTATCAATTGTGCGACTATCCCTGAAAATTTGTTGGAAAGCGAACTCTTTGGTTATGAAAAAGGAGCATTTACAGGAGCTACCCGTAGCAAGAAAGGGCTCTTTCTCCAGGCCCACAAAGGCACCCTTTTTTTGGATGAAATATCGGAAATGCCTGTATTCATGCAGGCCAAGCTGCTTCAGGTATTGGAGTCAAAGGAGTTTTATCCCTTAGGAGGAGAAAAACTGGTAAAGGTGGACGCAAGGTTAATAGCGGCTTCCAACAAAAAAATGCATGAAAAGGTGAAAAAGGGTGATTTTCGAGAAGACCTCTTTTACCGAATCTACGTTATTCCAATAGAAGTTCCTCCGCTGAGGGAAAGAAAAGGGGACATACCCCTGCTGGCTGAGCATTGCTTACAAAAAATTATGAAGGACAACAAAAAGGGAATAAGAGGTTTTTCTTCATCCGCGTTGCAAAAACTGATGCTCTACTCCTGGCCCGGCAACGTCAGGGAGTTGGAAAATACCATCGAATGTGCGGTTGCCATGACAACGCAGGATGTAATCACCGAAGATTTGATCCTTCCGGCCCAAACAACCGAGGGAGACCGTTTAAGGCCTTTGAAAGAGGCGAAGGAGGGTTTTGAAAGAAATTACGTTATTCAGATCATGGAGCTTACCCGGGGTAATATTAGCCGGGCAGCAAAACTGGCAGGGAAATACCGAGCGGATTTTTATGACCTTTTAAAAAAATATGATCTGAATCCACAAGACTTCAGGAAGAGGTGAAGGCTAAAATGACAATATGTGCTGAACTATTACCATTTATGCTTGCCTGCTTACGGCCGATTCGTCGCGGTAGAAGGTTGATGGATATTTCCGTTTCATGTTCAGAATACGTCGAACCGACGTAGTTGCCTTTCTCCTTGCATCCTCTGATTCTCGCACGGCCTTTAACACGGCCCGATAGGTCTTCTCCATCTTCAACCGATCATGGCATATCAATGCGATATCAATTTCAGCATCTGAAATTCTTCTGACCATAGTTTCAACATCAAAGTGTTTGTCGATAGCCCCCATATCAAGGTCATCGGTCATGGTTATTCCTTTGAAGCCCATGGTCCCCCGCAGTAGGTCCTTTGCCATGACTGTGGAAAGACTTGCCGGCCATGCGGAGTCAAGATCTCGATAGACCACGTGCGACAGCATCACAGCCTCTACACCGCTTCCAATGGCAGCACGGAAAGGGACCAGGTCAGTCGAATCAAGTAGCAGGCGATCCACGTCGAGGTAAGGAAGATCAACATGAGAATCGGCTGTTGTGCGACCTATGCCGGGGAAATGCTTGGCAGTAGCCGCAATCCCGGTCTTCTGAAGGGTTTCAATAACTGCCTTGCCAAGGTATGCCACAAGTTCTGGCTCCTCTCCAAAGACCCGATCTGCCATAACGGAGTTGAGCCCCTGGGGAGCCACGTCTAATACTGGCGCAAGATTCATGGTAATTCCCACGCCTTTGAGTTCCCGTGCCGTTATTGTTCCAAACTCCCTGGCAGCCGCCTCGGATCTGGCTGCGCCTATGGCCCGGTTTCCCGGAAAAACCGTAAACGGGGGTCCCATCCGAGCCACCGGGCCGCCTTCCTGGTCAATTGCAATCATAAGCGGCGGGTTACCGCTTTCCACGGCACAGGCCTGTGCCGCCCGGCAAAGCTCGGACACCTGGGAGGGATCGGACACATTGCGTTTGAACAGGATAAGCCCTCCTACGTGCATTTCCTTGATCATAAATCGCAAGTCATCGTCCAACACCTTACCCCTGAAACCCACCATAAGGCGCTGGCCGGCCAACTGCTCATCGGTCAGGGAATCTATCTCGTACATGCTGATCTCCTTACTTAAGAGACATTCTTAATCCATATCCACGCAAAAAAGAAGGGAAAAAATCTCTGACCGACTGCTTATTTGGAATGTTTGGGAAATACGCAAAAGGAAAGCCAAAACTTGAGAAAGTAGATATTGATGGGGTAACGGAAGCAGGATTTATCGAGGTCTGGGAAAATGGATGTGCTTGGAAAATGGGGGCCATAATGAAAAGTGGGAACATGCAGAAAGAGTCAAGAGCAGACCCCTTCCTGAAAACAGATCTTGTGGCTTGAGCCTTTTCCCTATTATCATCGCAATATCAACCATGATATGCAACAATATCATAGTAATTCTTGTAGCCAAGGTTATTTTTTCAAGGGTTTTTGAAGAGTTCGGGAGGGTTAAGGGCTTGAAACCGGAAAACTGGCTTTAACCTGGCTCTCTGTGCCTTTCGGATTGCATTTCGTCACGTCCATCCTGTAAATCCTGTCCAACATAGCAAAGAATGACTGTGTAAAGTAAATCCACATCATAGTGAATGCTTTGCACATTGTTGGTATTATATTTCATGCTTTTGAACAGCCCGCTCCACCGGCAATTACCGTAACTAACTGATCTTATGGATATTCGTACATCACATGGTCTTTGGCATGAAAATTGAGGCAAGACGTATAAACCTTTCCCCTCAACATGCGCCGTTTTTGCCACGCTCCAGGCTGCAAGGAGTCGGCGATTTCAAACTAACAATTTATTACGGAGAGCATATTATTGTTTGCATTTCTTTAGAACCAAGTTCTGACATATGCGCCAATTTGTAATGTTTTGATCTAGTTGTTAACCGCCCACTCGCTGCGCTCGTTCGAGACGCTGAGAACGCAGAGGGAGATTAGTTTTTCCTGATTTCTCTGCGCACTCCTTGCCCTGTTAAATTGTAGGTGGCATCTCAAGACCAGTTGTGAGCGGTTACCTTGAAATCTTGATAATCTGGTATATTCAACTGGCTATTTAACAGGGTGAACCTCAAGTGAGTGAAACGAACGGGCGGTGAATGTTCAGTCTTTTAGAGTCACATAAGCGCACAACTACATGCAATTCCTATTTTATGCCCCCATTAGTAGCTTGCAATAGCAAGTGTTCTGTGTTAAGGGGCACAAACTGCATCCTAAGATTTGTGACAAATCATTCCTGTGCCAAGAACGGGCATTTCGTTTTGGCTTGATAGTGACCCAGCACTCAATGTCATTAACTTAAGAGTCCAATCTCCCCCCTTTAGCAAAGGGGGGCGGGGGGGATTTATTCAACCTCTCGAAATCCCCCTAAATCCCCCTTTAGAAAAGGGGGACTTTCAATGGCAATGTTCGTTAAGTTAATGACATTGACCCAGCACTTTAGACGAAGCTTGGAGGTAAGAAATGCAACTCAAATTTCTGACTCAGTAGACATACTCGGGCTATAAAGCCAAATTCCGAGTGATCGGGGGACGGAAAGCCACGGGTCTTAAAGTGGAACAAAGACAGCCGGGCTACCGAGCAGCGGCATCGTTAAAGCCGCAGCAAAGGTAGTCCGGCTTTTTTATTGGTGAATAGAAAACGTGGTGTTTCTCGTTGCATTTATTAAACAAAAATAAGGATAGCATGTTGAACAGTATTTCTCGATTATCCAATGTTTTCATTATGGCGGGGCTCCTCACCCTGAACTGTTCTGATGTCATCAGCGGATCCCGCGAGGAAAAAGGGGAACCGTGTCCGCACCAGGAGATCAAAATCGAATCGATCTGGCGCCATCCGGAGTCTTTCCGAGGCCATAAGGTTGTTGTGCATGGGACGTATCTGGGCTGGAAGGGGCGGGTCGAGCATCCTCAAATCACCCGTAGCGACTGGGCTGTCAAGGATGATACAGGAGCCATCTATGTAACAGGGAAGCCCGCAAAGGGTCTGGACCCCTACCGGGATATAGGTTGTCATTTGAAGCTACTCGGTACTGTTGGCGTGAATCCTAAAGGAGTGCCCTACATTCGGGCTGAAAGGGTAATCGTTAAGGCGGGTAAGTAGAATGGGTTGACTATGTCTACATAACACTAATTGAGAAAGGGGTATAGATCATGCTGAGAAAAGTTGCAATTCTTATGATTGGATTATGTATGGCAGTGGGGATGACTCAAGCTGCCATTGCTGCCGAATGGACCTTTATGGTTTATCTCGACGGTGACAATGACTTGGAAGGGGCCGGCATAGATGACTTTCTCGAGATGGCCACTGTAGGGAGCAACTCAGATGTTAACATTGTTGTCCAGTTTGATCGAATATCTGGAGAAGATAGTAGTCATGGTGATTGGACGACCTGTAAGCGATTCTACGTGACACAAGGAATGGAGCCCACTGAGGCCAATCAAGAGGTCGATATCGAAGAGGTCAACATGGGAGATCCTGCTGTCCTCACCGACTTTATCAACTGGGCCACGACCAGCTATCCTGCTACGAACTACGCACTGATACTGTGGAACCACGGAAACGGGTGGCGGGCGCGGTACGACGCACTGATAGAGGACCTGAGAACGGCTACAACAGTCGAGGAAAAGAATGCCATAAGGCAGGAGCTGGCAGAGGTACAAAGGCCCAGCTTCAAAGGAGTATGTTCGGACGATACTGATGGCGATGTCCTCTACATGCAAGAGGTTCAATCAGCCCTCAATGCAGCTACAACAGATGTGGACTTGATCGGGTTTGATGCATGTCTCATGGGAATGATAGAGGTTGCCTACGAGATTAGGGATACAGGAGCCAGTGTCATGGTCGGCTCTTAGAGGATACCGAACCTGGGGACGGGTGGCCCTATGACACCATTCTCGGCGACCTTGTTGGCAATCCTGCGTGGACTCCAGATCAGCTCGGTATTACTATCGTAGACCGCTACTATGAGTCGTACAATAACAGTGAGACACAGTCGGCCATTGATCTGAGCTGTATGGATAACTTAAACAGTGCTGTGAGCACGTTGGCAGATACGATGAGAAGCTCATGGAATACTGACGCGGCTGCTGTGCAGGTTGCGGCCCAGTCGGTCATGGATGAGATTGATACGGCCGTGATCAACGAGCAGCATGGCATGAATCGGCCGGGTTCCCATGGCCTTGCCATCTACTTTCCCGCAATGCAGGCGGATTTTAGTTCCGACTACAACGGAAGTGTCATCGATTTTCCGGCTGATACCTCTTGGGAGGAGTTTCTGGCTGACTTCTACGCGTCCATGGCTGGCTCATGGATCGAATCGTGCAGATTGCAATCACAGGAGTACTACGTTGTTGAGCACATCGACCTGTACGATTTTTGCGAACTTTTGACCAATGGACCACCCTTGTACTGGGAATACAGTTCTGCTAGCATTCCCTTCGCCTTTGATGACATCAGCGCCAGCCCCCCGGCAACCGATCTTAATCTTGCTGACGATAGCTATGAGCACTTTTCCATTCCGTTCACCTTTACTTTCAACGGTCAAGATTACAATGAGGTGAGTGTTAGCTCGAACGGTGCTGTTTATTTTGAGGATGACTACCTTGGCCTCAGTAACACCCCCATTCCAAGCACCAATTCCTATGGCATCGCCGCCTTCATCGCACCCTTCTGGGATGACCTCGACCCTTCAGCGGGCGGTGCGGTTTACTATGAGGTCAAAGGAACAGAGCCCAACCGAAGCCTGATCGTTCAGTGGCACCAGGTACCTCATTACGATAGTTCGGGGGTAGCCACTTTCCAGGCCATTCTCTACGAGGGGAGCAACGAGATTCTGTTTCAATATCTTGACGTCGAATTTGAGAACGCGGATTACGATAACGGAGCTTCGGCTACGGTGGGGTTGCAGATGAGCGAAGTGTGCGGCTATCAGTATTCGTACAACAGTGCTTCTTTAAGCAACGAGCAGGCCCTGTTATTCACGCCGCCTATCATCAGCCCGGAGCCCACATACGACGCCACTGGTACATGGGATTACACAGAAACGAGTGCGTGGGATAGTTGCGAGCCTGCCCAGCCTGAATCAGGCACTGTTACTGTGACCCAAACCGGAAATGATGTCACACTGGTTGATGATCAGGAGGGACGCACGTACACAGGTACCGTTAGCGGTGCGACCTACACTCTGTTTGGATCATTTCCTGAGGACGGTGGGGACCTTACAATGAATATCACCTTTACCCTTTCCTCCGACACATCTGGTTCCGGAACTGTGAATTGGACTTGGACCGATGGCAGTGTGACATGTAACGGAGGAAGTGAATTTACTTTTACAAAACAAGTACCGCCACCGCCGCCACCTGGCGGTGGCGGTGGTGGTGACGGAGGAGGAGGCGGCGGCGGAGGAGGAGGAGGCGGCGGCGGTGGCTGCTTTATCGCCACAGCCGCGTTCGAGTCATCCATGGAACCGCATGTGAAGGTGCTGCGTGAGTTCCGAGATCGCTTCCTGCTCACCAACAGCGCGGGCAAGAGCTTCGTGGCTCTGTACTATAGCTACTCACCGCCGGTTGCCGACTTTATTGCACGCCAGGAAGGTCTCAAAACAGTGGTTCGGTATGCGCTGTATCCGGTGGTGGGGTTGAGCTATGTTGCGCTGCACACGACTCCTGCCCAGCAGGCGTTGTTGATGCTCGGGTTGATACTGGCTCTTAGTGGGGCTGTGATGGTGAAACGGAGACTAAGAAGGCGTGACTTCTAAGAATAATTGATTTTTAAGACACATTACCGATAGGGTATAATCTCCGACGACATACAAACGTGGTTTTGGTTGGAGGTTATACCCTTATTTATTGTAAATCTATCTATAATTCCCACATGATATAGAATTTCCGAGATGTTTCAGAAGGGATAATCCCCGATCCATTTCACCCAGGAAAGTTTGTTTTTGACAGATAACGCCCTTTCCTCTCTTGCCAGCCTGACCCATGTAGCTGGATCTTCTTTAACCTTACCCACACTCTTTCGAAGTTCTATCATACGCTTCAAGACTTTTTTCCTACGAAGTCTTTCTCGGTCCATTTGAAGCACTGTACTGAGGGCTTTGTCCATGGCTTCAGTTTCTGTTTTTGCCTTGAGGATCTTTTTGGCCTGTTCGATCTTATTTTGATCCAATCTCATATGCTTATATCTTAGCATTCGTTTTCCCTCCAAATGAAACAGAATTACAACTGAATTGGGTCTTGGGGGACCAGGTTCATCAAGAATTCTTCGCACGGCAGGCACAATATGTTTTTTGTTCTTACGCGCTCTTTGCCCCGATACACCAAGCAGGTTTGTGCTTCAGGGTAATCTTGCTGAAAAGCGAGTAATCCCCTGAGCATCCTGGGGTGTATCTTTGCCGTGTTCTTGACTTCAATGGCACAAAACGTATCCTGCCCGTAGACCACAAAGTCAACCTCGTTGCCTGATTTTGTACGCCAGAAATAGAGCTTGCATTCACCTCCCCTATAGGAATTCCATGCCCTGAGATGTTGGGCGACAAGTCCTTCAATGGCTGCGCCGTCAATTTCCTGAGGTGCGTCGAGCGGCCCTGCGGGACGTACAGACCTGAAAACCCCGGCATCAAAATAGTAGAATTTCGGATGTGATGATAAATGCCGCTTGGCGCGTTTTGTAAAAACCGGTATGCGGAAGGCCAGAAGCAAGTCTTCAAGGATTGAAATGTAGCCTTCTACGGTTTTGCGTTCTACCTGGCAATCTCGAGCCACATCGGAGATGTTCAGAACGGCTCCATGCGAAAAGCTGATAGATTCCAAGAACCGGCTGAACGCACCAATATTGCGGACAAGACCTTCCACCTGAACCTCTTCCCTGAGATAGAGGGCAACATAGGCGCTGAGCGCCTCTTTGGGACTAACCGCGTCCACTACCAGGGGAACCGTGCCTATATTAAGGGCATCTTCGAGTGAAAACACGTCGCCCAACTCGGCCGCCATAAATGGATGCATGGTTTTGACCACAGCGCGTCCAGCAAGCAAATCCACTCCTGAGCGCTTCAGCTTTCTTGCGCTTGAACCTGTCAAGACGAAACGCCATCCAACACGCTGCTCAATCAATTGATGCACCACATCCAGGAGTTGGGGCAATTTCTGGATTTCATCTATTACGATCGTGTCGCCGGATCTTTGTGCCTCGGCAACTTCTCGCAGTCTTTCCGGTCTGGCTGAATAAGGCCGGAAGACTTCCGGCGCCAAAAGATCTATGATAAGCGCATTGCCTAAATGCTCTCTTACCCATGTGGTCTTTCCTGTGCCGCGCGGGCCGAACAAAAAAAAGCTTTGCTTTGTATCCTGGAAAAAACGAACCTTTCTTTCCATGTTTGCTTCCTTATTGGAATCAGTGGTTCCATATTTTAAGCAGAATATACTTTATGTCAAGTGAATATAACGACCTCGCAAGAAATCTCGTAACAGTTCAAAAGAAAAATCCCCGCCGTTACCGTGCGAAAAACCGGTTATTTTTTGCAAGATTCAGTGGCGGAGGGCCTCTTGGAGAGTATCAAGGAGGGGAAACCGGCAAAGTTCGGTTTTTCGGAACTTTTCCATTGACAATCCGGTGGACTGTGTGCGCTAATATGCCATGCGCGTGATAGCACGTAAGCGAGTGTTGGAATTTTCAGCGAGATTTCCAGATGCAAAAGGGCCGCTTGAGAGGTGGTGGACAATATGTAAGAGAAACAATTTCTCGAATTTCGCGGAGCTGAAGAAAACATTTGGAACCGCTGATATGGCAGGAAGGTGTGTGATTTTCAACATAGGTGGTGGGAAGTACAGATTGGTCGCAAGGGTCAACTTCAAGGCATTTACGATGTGGATAAAATATATCTTGCCCCATCAGCAATACGACAGGATTAACCTAAAGGAGGATCCAAAATGCCAGCCGTAGCCCAAGTTGAGCATAAACCTTTGTATCCGTTGAAAGTTATAAAAAGCGAAAAGGAGTACGAGCAAGCTCTTAAATCACTGGAGCTTGTTTTCGACGAAACAGAGGGGTCTTTGGCGGAATATGCAGAAACGCTGGCTATTTTGATTGAGAGCTATGAAGAAGGGCACTTTCCGATCAAGCATGCTACAGGCGTAGAAGTGCTAAAATTTCTTATGGAACAGAACGGGCTAAAACAAAAGAACCTGGTCAGGGCTCTTGGTTCCAAATCCACTGTCTCTGAGATACTTAACGGGCGCAGGCCCCTAAATTTGAATCATATAAGAAAACTGGCAAAGCAATTTCACGTTCACCCCGCAACGCTTGTTTAACTGTGACGGTGACAAACCTGATGGTATAGCAATTTCCATTTTTGAGCGACGTAGCCGCTCTATATGAAATGGTGGATGTCCATAATGTTTCATAATGGGAAAAGGCAGAAAAATGGTTAGAATGAGATGCGTAACAGAAGGGCAGCACTTTCTTTGTCCACCCAGATCATGGGGATAACCCTGGCATCCGGATTCATGACCCTGTAAGCGTTCAGGAAGGATTTTGCCATGACCAGCGAGAGCAGTGCCTCCTTGCTGAGGCCGGTTTCTTCCCTGATAAGATTTGGGTCATACATGTCATTATCCGGATTGACATAATTTGCCAGCAGCGTGTACGCGAGAAAATCCGCACAGCTAAAAAACATCAGGGCTTTGTTGTATGTGGTTGGTTTGCGATGATAAGATTGCAGGGCGTATTCAAATGTGAAGCCTGCCATCCGCTCACCGCCCACTGCATAGGGCAATTTTGATTCTTGGGGTATGCCCTTATGGGTAGACAGCCCGGGATAGAAATTGCCGCCCTTCCGGGTGAAAAATCTCATTTGCGGAGAATCAGCCCCTGCCTCTTCAGCCACCACCTGATGCCCTATTTCATGCATGAATAGATGGGTCGTGTAAGCAGCACCAATAGCAGCGGCATCTTCAAAGTCAAAGGCAAGTGTGCCTGGGGGAGAAAACAAAAAGAGCACGGATAGTGCGAAGCCTGTCCCCATCATTGTAGGCCTGAGAATTCTTTTCATAGGTGCGTCCCGTGAAACGGTTGAATTGAACCTTGGCTTTGTTTCACCTATTGCAGAAGCAATAGGTGTGCCACACGAGAGCGCGATTGAGTTATGTTGAAGATTCAGATAGTTGAATGGTCTTGCGGGGCTGGTTTCACAAAGGAGGCAAAGGCAAGACTTGTTCGGTAACAGGTGCCTTGGGAAAATTTTGCCGACACCGTCGTTGGGTGTAGTAGTCCAGTTCATTTCATATTTGATTCGATAGTTCCTCTGAACTACATCGAATCGCTATTTGGGCATCGATGGGCCTGGACTCAAGACTGGGTTCAACGGTGCCAGTGACTCGATAATGGAAAAGCGCAAAGACAGATAGTGATTATGGGGAAAGGCTAAATCGGAATGCCGGGGTGGTTAGATCTTGAGGATCGAAAACACATCGTGGTCTTTGTAAAGGGTGCAGTGAACGGCTGCCACCTGCTGAAATTCGTCAATCTTGCTGCACCCCGTCACATACGGACACATGGTATTTTCAACGTACAGCTCGCACCGCAGGCAGGGACTCTGTTTAAGGATACCAAGGTTTGGCTCATCTCTATGTCGTCTCGCAGGTCTTACGCTCTTTTGGCCCCTTTCCTTGCCCTGTGTCCCGAATATGACAAAAAACTTATTCTTCATCGATAAACCTTGTAGAGACCCCTCTGTCAGGGCCACGTCATTTAAAGAGGTAACGCCTTGAAGTAGTAAATTTATTCGCTTAATCAATCTTTGTTAAATCCGAATCTCGAAGCACGAAATGAAGCTTGCGCTAACCACGAAATCCCTGGCCCAGACCTGGCTTACATGGGCAGCACAATTATCCAGATATGTCACGCCAGGGCAGGCCGAAACAAATACGAATGCTCCAAATCCTAAATTCAAAACAGAGAATATCTTCCGAAGTTTCAAATAGATATTGCATCAATTCCGGGAATGTTTTGGTCATTTGATATTCGGATTTTGAAATTGTTTCGAATTTCGATATTCGGATTTCGGGTTTAAACGTCTTGCAAACACCTCTAATTTGAGCAAATTAAAATCTACTTTTACGTTACCGTGACTTCTCTCTTTCCCCACATTACAAACCACTCAAGGTATGATATATAGAAATAGGCAACAGCCCGTTGACAGGTAAAGTAGAACAAAGGGGTTACCCTGTATCAGGCAACCGGGTAACCCCTTGATTTTACTGGTGCGCCCAGGGTGATTCGAACACCCGACCTACGGATTCGTAGTCCGGCGCTCTATCCACTGAGCTATGGGCGCGTTTATGACGTAATCAACATAGTTTTTTTGGACTATTCTGTCAAGGTGATTGCGTAAGTAATCACAGTTGGTATTTTCGTCTCTCACCCCGGTACGATGGTTCCCACCTACGGGGCAGGCAGAGGGCGCAGAGGCCCAGAGTTTTTCTAAGCTGATCGGTTAGGGTGATTGCAAGTCCGGAATTCGACATTGAACCATAGCCACTTTATGCGCCAGGCCCTCTTAGAAGCACAACAGGCTGCGCGTGAAGACGAGGTGCCTGTAGGGGCTGTCCTCGTTGCCAAAGAAGCCACCGTTCTGGCCAAGGCCCGCAACCGGACCATCGCATTGTGTGATCCTACGGCCCATGCGGAAATTCTGGCCCTGCGAGCGGCATCCCTGGCCCTTGGAAATTATCGGCTGTTAAACACTACACTTTATGTTACAATTGAACCTTGTATCATGTGCATGGGTGCGCTGCTTCAAGCGCGGGTTGCCAGGATCGTCTTCGGGGCCAGGGACCCCAAATGGGGCGGGGCAGGGTCTCTTTATGAC
>DAOVEU010000189.1:0-4978 GCA_030668805.1 Desulfobacterales bacterium | reverse complement strand
AGTTTCTTACATGAATAACTCCGAAGCGTAGCGTCGGAGTCAAATGCTGACAATAGGCTTCTGGAATGTTGATTAGCCCGGACTTGACCCAAAACTTTGACAAATATTATGATTTCAGTTTCGAATCGCTAATAAAATCGTTTTGTTTGCGAATATTGATGTTGGCAAGTATACGTAACTGGAGAAGATAACGTTCCTGGTGTTTGCGAAGCCGCTGCAAGGCGGTTTGGGCGAGGTGAAACGAAGTCTTTTGCATCACGTTATGTGCCGTTGCGGGCATTCTGCTATTTTGATTTGTTTTTCTCCAATAACGGAGTCACTTGTTAAGCAGATATTGGTCACAGTTCTGACCAGTAACGGACTGGTCCGACATCGACATGGACGAACCCAGAACGAGGGTAATACCCAACCCCGCCGCTTCTTAAATTGATTGAGACTCGATGCAAGGAGGAAAGACCACACCTGGGCAGGCACATATCCACAGCTTTGCCTTGCATGTGGAAGCTGTTCCCAGCCGCCGCTTTACCGCACTTGCGCAAAAGTGCATTTGTTTGGGGGCTGCGATATCCAGACATGATGTGGAAGGGTTCTTGGGTCTTGAGTTGCATGCCAATTGCATGAAGCACATCCAGAAGACGGGTATCGATCGGTTTTATTTCGCCAGTGCGTCGATCCCGCATGATATGGCTTATATCAGATAGAGCCTTGCGCACATAGTTTCCGTTAGACCAGTAAATGGTGTCAAGGGCCTCTTTTGTGTTGGGGTTATACAAGGAAAGGAATCTATCTGGTGTCATACAATCACGAATGGCTGCAAAAACCGGGCTCGGCGAGAAGATAGCTAATCCAGAAAAAACAACCCATCTGATAAAACGTCGCCGACTCAGTTCTACCCCATAAGTCCCAAAAATCTTATCCAAAAAGAACATGCTGCATTTCTCCCAAGATCCCGAAGAGCACCAAGGCGCCCAACAGAACAAGCCGAGATCCTCTTACGAGCAAAATATGCACATTTGGGGGTTTTCCTTTATGGTTGCGATCTGTGTACGGTTTGAAATGATACAAGGAACAACCTTTGTATCCCTCAAAGCACAAAAATCATATAAAGTCAAGTGGCCGGCAGTTTTTCTATTACTTTTCAGTTAGTTGGCTCCTAATGCTCTTAAATTACGCATGTCGACATGTTGAGTTGGGAGGAACAAGGGGACGGAGGAACGAGGGGGCCAATGGGGACGTTTATACGTGCCAATGGATCGTGGAAGAATTGAAACAGCGCGGTTATCGACCGAAATTGATCGATCTGGAAAAAGGGGGCAAGCCCGAGCCGCCTTCCTGGCTTGAGGGTTTGCTCATACTGTCGCAGGCGCCCAGGGTCGGGCATGATTTCCTGAAATCGGCATTTCATCTGCTGCAACAGGCCGGGCCTGTCTTGCGCCAGGCGGGGCAAAACGGCGGGGCTGTGCTTGCCATAGTGTCGCGTCTTGACGGGGCATTCGGACTCTACGGTCTTAATGGCAAGAGTGATCTCCTTTCCGGCGGGCTTGCCGGGCTCTCCAAGACAGCGAGGCATGAGTGGCCCGACGTCCACTGCAAGGCCATGGACATTGATGCGGGTGATGACAATGTGGAGCAAATCGCCAGGGCCATCGCAGATGAGATGCTCCTTGAGTGGCTGGGCCACGGGGCCATGCACGGCAACCCGGACTTGAAGTTTCATGGATTCAACGACCTTGAGATCCATTCCCGTTTGGCCCTTGACGGAAATGAGACCGTTCCCATTCGCATGCGCGCAGGCAGGGCAAGAGGAGAAGGGTACTCAGTACTCAGTGAAACCCGCTTCCACAATCAGCGAAAATCACTCAAGCTGGGGCCTATTTGCCACGGCCTTCACCCTGGCGTCGCTGTTGGAGATAAAGACCTTTCCTGAAAGCGGGCCAATCTAATGAATGCAGAGTCAGGCAGACTATTACAAAACACCTTCTCTTAAGACAAGGTCTGACATCGAGATCATCCCTAAAAGCTCTCCCCGGTCTACCACAGGCGCTTTCCTCACGCCTACTCGATGTAAGAGACGCGCCACATAACGGATATCCATGTCGGGTGGCACCGTAATGACCGGTTTTGTCATGATCTCGTAGACGTTGGTATTATCCGGTGAACTCCCAGACGCGATGACTTTCCGCACCACATCCGAGACGGTGATAATACCCCAGGCGTCTTTTGGGTGGCGTTTGTCCACAAGCAAGGCCGTGACATTTTCGGATCGCATCTTCGCGATGGCCTCCCGGACTGTGGCCATACCATCTATGGTCACCACATTCCGGCGCATGATATCTTTGGCTTGAACAATCGGGGTTTTGACTGGCATCTTTTTGTGTCCTTTCTGTCCGTGTCCAGGATTTTCCTGTCGAGCAAGTTTCTGAAGGTTCAGTCAGATTGAAATCCGGAGCCCGAATCCCAGTCTCCGAATTCCGAGGTTCAAAAGTACTTTTCTCGAACCTCTTCCTTGAAACGTTCCATCTGGCTCTCCAGACCAGCCACTTGTTCCACTGGCAATACGAAAGCGATACCGGTACCAGGCTTTTCAAAGTGTCCGGCTTCGCAGATTGCTTTCATAACCGCTTCCACCAGGTGTTCCTCCAACAGGAATATGACCAAATCTGTCTGTGCTTCAAGGGTCAGCCCAAAAAAGGTCTTTGCCTCATGAATGCCCGTACCGCGCGAAGGAGTAATCGTGGCGCCGGTGGCGCCGGTGGCCTTTGCGGCATCCACGATGCTGTCGGTCACATCGGTCTTCACGGTCGCAATGATTACTTTGAATCTCATGTTATTCCTCCTTAGTGGACTTGCGATGTATACCGGTCCACCACTGAATAAACTGGGCATAACCCATTACTGTTATTATTGGAAACAGGCTTGCGAAGGCGATCAGGCCAAAGCCGTCCAAGGCTGGGTTGCGTCCCGGTATGGTTGCCGAGAGACCCAGGCCTAAGGCCGCAACTAATGGAACTGTTACTGTGGACGTGGTTACCCCTCCGGAATCGTAAGCGAGAGGGATGATGGCTTTTGGCGCAAAGATGGTCTGCACCACCACTATCAGGTACCCCGCTGCGATATATAAAAAGAGGGGGGTCCCGGTAATGATCCGGAATGTCCCCAGTGCAATCCCGATCGCTACCCCAAAGGCCACGACAAGTCGCAACCCCCATTGGCTGATGGTGCCTCCGGATACATGATATGCCTTATAAGCAACAGCAATGAGCGCAGGTTCTGCAATGGTGGTGGCAAAACCAATCAAGGCGGCAAACACATAGACCCAGCCGTAAGCCCACCAATCCGGGCCTTGAGGCACTATCTTTGTTCCGAAGACAAACTCCGGGGCCGAGAGTTGCTTCGCCATAATCTTTCCCAACGGAAAAAGGGCTTTCTCCAGGCCCACGAGGAAGAGCGTGAGTCCTGCCAGCACACAACCGAAGCCCACAACCACCTGACGCAAGTGGGGGATGGGCTGGCGCAGTATGATGACCTGGAAACCCACTATGAGGGTCAAAACTGGAAAAACATCCCTGCAAGTAGCCACAAATGTCTGTGCAATTTCAAGCAACATGTCCACCTACCAGGCGATTTTAACGCCAAATACTATCATACCAAAGCCCATAACAAAAATCATGGGAAGCAGGGAGGCAAAAGCAATCATGCCAAAGCCGTCCACCATGGGGTTACGGCCCCGAATAGAGGAAGCAAGGCCAACCCCTAAGGCGGTGACAAGGGGTACCGTCACAGTGGAAGTGGTGACGCCTCCGGAGTCGTAAGCAATACCCACGATTTCTTTCGGGGCTATCATGGTCATGAACATGACAATGACATAACCGCCGATAATGAGATAATGAAGAGGCCAGCCGCGAAGGATCCGGATTATGCCGACGCTGATAGCCAGACCCACGGAAACCGCTACTGTAAGGCGCAACCCCAGTGCGTAAGATATCTGGGTTTGTTCGTCAGAGGCAATGATCTTTCCCTGGGCCGCCACTTGTGCAGCAGTCTTTGCGATGGCAATCAGGGCAGGTTCGGCCACTGTGGTGGAAAATCCCAGAGCAAATCCGAAGATCAAAAGCCAGGCAAGGCTGCCTTTTCGTGCAAAGGCGATGGCCAGGGCCTCCCCAATGGGAAACAGCGCCATTTCAAGGCCTTGGACGAACAGCATGAGTCCGGCTATCACCAGGAGCGCGCCCATGAGCACTTCCAGGAGCTGGGGAAAAGGTTGTCGAAGTACGGCTAACTGAAAGACAGTGATGACCAGTATGATGGGCAACAGGTCGCGGCCGGCTTCTTTTAGCTTAGCAAATATTCTCCGAAGGAGTGTGAGGATAAGATATTGGCGTTTAGCCTTTTGGGCCATCAGTTAACGTCCCCCTTAAAATGGCATACCTCATGATGGACTTCGGAACAACAAGATGAAGTTTAACTCTCGATATTCGATAAAACAAACGTCTCGGGCCAACCAAGTTGGGGGAAAAGTAGGGGACGCCTTTCAGTATGGCACTATAACGTAGTTAACTTTTTAACTTAAGTTTACCCAACCAGCGAATATTTTCTATCCTTTGCCAGCTTCTCGCCTCAGGGCGAAAGAAAACCGCCCGCTACGGACGGATATTGCGCATTTCTTAACACGAAATCCCGACAACTAGACCATCACTCTGGAACGTTGCCACTCGGATCGTTTTCTTTTTCAAGTCCTTGAACTTCCGAGCCAGTTTCTCCGCGACCGACACAGTAACTTTTCCTGATTGAATTCTGCGTTCTTCTATCCTGATATTGCCGGTTTGCCCTATGATTCCCGAACCGATAATCTTCCCTGCAGCCTCCTTGGCACACCAAAAACGAAGTATCCACTCTTGTCTCAATCCGTCCGGAGTGGCAGGAATAAGGATACGCTCTTGCTCACAAAAGGCATATTGAACCACATTTTCGGGGATCA
>DAOVEU010000356.1:0-3099 GCA_030668805.1 Desulfobacterales bacterium | reverse complement strand
AACAGCCCAAAAAGGCGACGATGAAAGTAATCCAAGATTCAAAATTTGTGGCATAACCTACCCACAAATTTCTCTTGACTTTCAACGGAATAACTCTGTGGCCTCTAGCGAAGCAGGCGGTTAGAAATTAATTGAAATTACAATATGAAATCGACCGCGCAGGCGATTTCCTATCACCTCAATTTCTGTAGCGCTTGCTCCGCAGCGATTGCAATAGGTTCAAGGCTCGGTTCAGAGGAACAGTCAGGATTTCCCGCACACATAAAGGTGGTTATTTCAGGGATGGTTTTTTCACCCATAATCAGGGCATTGATCGTATCAATCTCCTTAACCGGTGCGTCACTATCACTGATAATCTGTCCGCCTATCAGCCTTTGAGTCTCTCTGTCAAAGACAAGCTTCAGCGTCCAGGGTTTGACACCTGGTATCATACCGTGTTTACTTCTGGAATTTACTACAACGCTGACCGTTTCAAATCCTTCCTTTTGTGCCTGTTTCTCTGTCAAGCCTGTAGCAGCTATATACTTGTCAAAGAGTCTGACTGCAGAGTTGTTTAATATTCCCGGAAATTCAATTTCATACCCTGCCAATCTTTTGGCTGCAAGACGCCCTTGAATAACTGAAGGGCCGCGTAGTAGCGAAGATACAGGTTTTTTGGTCACAAAATGAATTTTTTCAACACAATCTCCACCTGCAAGGACATCCGGATTTGATGTTTCCAGGTATTTATTCACTTTGACACCGAACCCTCCAAGTTCGAGGTTTATATCCTTTGCAAGTCCAAGATTCGGCCTTGCCCCCACTGAAACCATGACCATATCTGCATCGATTTTTTCGCCGGTTTCAAGTTCCACGCCCGCAACTATCCCGTTGCGGCCCAGAATCCTTGTTGCCCTGGACTCCATCTTCATATTGAAACCTTTTTCAACCATGCATTCCTGTACCTTGATCGCCATGTCCGCATCAAGCATAAGGGCCAGAGGGGGTCCTAAAGTCTTATACTTAACGATTGTTACATTGTAGTAATCCGGCTTGGTTTCTGAAAGCAATGCCGCCAGTTCAAGATTAATAAATCCAGTTCCTATGAAAATAAGGTTTTTAGCCTCTTTCTCTTTCAGAAACCTTTTTATTCTTTCTGCATCCGGTACGCCCCTTAAAGTGAATACTCCCTCAAGGTCAACTCCTTCAAATTCAGGTATCACCTGGCTTGCCCCGGTTCCTAGAATGATCTTGTCATAATCAATAGAAGTGCCGTCCGATAATTCGACTATCTTTTTTTCAGTGTCCACGTGGGTTACTTCTGCAATAATGTTAGTAATACCTGCATTTTCAAACATGGCATCTGGATTTGTGATAGAATCAACAGTGGCCAGACCGGCCACAACATGAGGCAAAGCTCACCTAACGATAAATCGTTCTTCTTTCCTAATAATAGTTACATCTACATCCGGCATAAGTCTCTTTGCCAGCATTGCGGCAGGACCGCCAACACCGCCACAACCGATAACGACCAATTTTTCACCCTTTTCCATAACCCCTCCTCCCGCGTTATGTATATAGAATTTTTAACAAGAAGAAAATAAAAACAAAAAATGAATTTTATCCCATGTTGTCAAGCTTATTTTTGCCCAAAGAGGCAATTCATAATTATTCAGTTACACTCAATCGGGATGATAATTAACTGGCCGGAAGCTTCGAATTTGGTGCCCAGGGCCGGGGTCGAACCGGCACGGTAAATTATACCGAGGGATTTTAAGTCCCTTGTGTCTACCAATTTCACCACCCGGGCTATTGTAGAATTATTAAAAAAGAGGGGGACAATTATGTCAATGCGCCCTGCCCTATTAAAATCCTGGCCGCTTCATGGCCGCGCAACAAAAGCTTGTACAGAAATACTATCTCTTTATCCCTGGGAAGTTCCCCGGCACGCCCCTCACCTTTCCATGGACTATATGCACTATGTTGTCATAAGCCAAACTCAAGGTTTCTAATTCCTTTGAATGGACCAGGCTAGTGGCGATATGGGTTTTGCACGTGCCTCCTTTTCTGCCGGCAATGCAACTGGCAATAACAGTTACCCCCGCGTCATGGTAGCCCCGCACTTGGGGCATTTTTGCTCAAAGCAAGGGATTCCAGTCTGGTGGGAGACCCGTTCACCACAGTTAGGGCAAATGCAGTCTCCTCCGGGGCCTGCGGCAGAACCGCCAAATCTGCCGCGTCCACCCCCACCTTGTCCCATGCCTCCACCTGTTCCAGGGCCTTGACCCCTGGGGCCTGTTCTATCTCCTCGTGGCATTTTATTTCCTCCTTATTTGTACTCCCTTATGGTCGGGGAAAAGACCTTTGTGGCTATTTCCCGACCTCGAGGGAATTTCCCCACAAACCATGGATATTGCAATAGGCCAGAGCGTGAAAAGACTTAAAATCCCCGATCTGGTTAATCTGAAACCGGACATTAGGATTGCTATAGACAGGAGCCCAGCGGGCACGACCCAGACTAATCACCTGATCATTGTCCTTTTTCAGTCCATAAAGCTCGATCCATGCAATGTGGTGTTCAACCGTGTTGGGGTGAGGCGTATCATGACCCACAATCACACGAATGATATCTTTTCTTGATTTATGTCCCTTGTCGATCTCAATACAAGGTACATGTTTCTCGCTTCCTTCATCCTTGCCTGCCTTGATGATTTCTGCGAAATTCATTTATCCCTCCTCTATAATTTTCGCGACAACCTGGTTATAAGCCTTGGTTACTTCTGAATCCGGATATTTCTCCATATAGGATTCTCCTGCGTCAGCAGACTGCACCATTTTAGGATCCAACGGAATCCGGCCCAAGAAGGGGATATTCATAGCCAGAGCTGTTCTCAAACCGCCTCCGGAACCAAAAATATCAATAGGTTTGCCACAGTGGGGACACACAAAACTGCTCATGTTTTCTATCAATCCAAAGACTTGCATCTTAACGGTCTTGCAGAAATTGATCGATTTTCTGACGTCGCCTAATGATAACTCCTGAGGCATGGTCACGATGATTGCCTTGGCATCTGGAATGGTTTTGGCGACGGTGAGTGGCTCATCGCCTGTCCCAGGCGG
>DAOVEU010000339.1:0-3228 GCA_030668805.1 Desulfobacterales bacterium | reverse complement strand
GTGGCTGGTAAAAAATCCCGGGCATCTATCTGATCTGGATCAGCAACTTCAACGTCTCGTATGACAAGTTGTAATGTGTCTTTGTATTGACGCACATTTCCCTTGACTTTGAGATAGTCTCCGGCTGCAAAGGCTTCGCTGATGGCATGCACATTGTCCCATGCCACCGCGTTCATGGTGCCACTGCGGTCTACAAGGCTTAGGGTGAGATAGGAATCCCCGTCTTTCTTGTAGCCTAGCTGCTTGTCCCGGGCGATAAAGATGTCGTCAACTGCTTGACCCGGCTTGATCGTGTTCACAAATGTCTTTTTCAACTATTTTCTCCTGTCCCTCAGATCGGGATCTTAGCTGCCATCCCCCTTATCAGAAATCGTTCGCTATTTATAGAGTTTTCCACCGGTTTCAATGGCGTTGGCCTTATGGCCCCAGCCCATTCCCTTTGATTGCTCAATAAATGGGATCTCCACATGAGCCGAGAAGCCATGTTTTTCGCTATCGTTGCGACCGTGACGGATATGCTTTTGACCATATGGGACCCCCAAAAAAACATTGACGGCCTGTAATGAACCTAATAAACAGCATACCATAAGCAAATCAGCCCTGTCCAGTTCGCCCCATAGACCCAACATATTCACCTGAAAACTAAGATATGAATATCGATATCGTCGTCTTATCGATTGCCGGCCTAATCGGTCTTTACATGGCAGCCAATATTGGCGCCAATGACCTTGCAAACGCCATGGGAACCTCGGTGGGCTCTCGGGCGTTGACCCTGAAACAAGCGGTGTTGGTGTCGATTATTGCCAATGTGCTTGGGGCTGCACTTGCGGGCGGGCACGTAACCAGCACGATCAGCAAGGGAATCATCGACCCGAGCCTCCTGATTGACGATCCCAACAGGTTGATGCTCGGAATGTTTGCTGCCCTTATCGCAGCCAGCCTCTGGGTGCACCTGGCCACACACTTTGGTCTGCCTGTGTCCACCACCCATGCCATTGTAGGAGCCGTGGTAGGCTTTGGCATTATCAGTGTGGGTGGGAGTGCTGTAAGCTGGGGAAAGATCATCACTATTGCCGTCAGTTGGGTCATCTCACCGGCTGTCGGGGCACTCATTGGCGGAAGCATTTTTTATCTGACTGAGAAAAAAATCATGTCCGCCAAGGACGCTTACGCAACTGCGGTTCATTATGCACCGGCCCTGATCTTCTTTGTGGTGCTGGTGCTCATCCTTTCCTTTATATTTAAGGGCCTCAAGAACCTCCACCTTGAGATCGGCTTTTTTCAGACTTTGTTGCTAACCGTGCCGTGTGCAGCCCTGGCGAGCCTGTTTGGCCGCAAGTGGGTACGCTGGCAGGTGCATCTGAAGTGTGAACTGCGACCCAATCCCCAGGGATACTCTGCTGTGGAATGTCTCTTTGCCCAGCTTCAGGTGCTCACGGCCTGTTATGTCGCCTTTGCACATGGAGCCAATGATGTGGCCAATGCCATCGGTCCGCTTGCGGCCATCTTTTCCGTGGTCAAAACCAAGTCCGTGGCCTTACAGGTGGAAGTCCCATTCTGGATGCTTTTTGTGGGCGGCCTTGCCGTGGGTGGGGGTCTTTTTGCCTTTGGTGCCCGCGTCATGGAGACAATTGGAAAAAACATTACTGAGATTACGCCGGTCCGTGGGTTTTGTGCAGAATTCGGGGCGGCCACGACTATCCTGATTTGCTCCCGCCTTGGCCTGCCGGTTTCAACCACCCATGTGCTCGTTGGCTCTGTAGTTGGCGTGGGGCTCATGCGCGGCATGGGCACCCTGGATCTGCGTATTCTCAAAAACATCGGCCTTTCGTGGATCGTGACCCTGCCGTTCACGATGGTCCTGGCCATGGTTTTGTACAAGCTGCTTACCCTCTTTTTATTATGAATCGAATGCCCAAAGGAGGAACACTTTATGCGCCTATTACTCAGCTCACTATTTTACAGATCTCCTTTTGAAGGCCTGCAGAAGCACGCCAACAAGGCCAAAGAATGCGCCCGCCTTTTCAAGGAAGCCGCCGTTTGCCACATCGGCGAGGAATGCAAGGACTTTGACCTTTTGACCGAACAGGTGGCCCGTATAGAAAGTGAGGCCGATGATATCAAGCGCAACATTCGCAGCCACCTGCCCAGGGGGATCCTCATGCCGGTCGATAAGTTCCAGTTCTTTGACTATCTCAAAGAGCAGGATAAGGTCCTTGACGAAGTGGAAGATGCCATGTTCTGGCTATCCTTTCGGCCCAGGGGCATCCCGGATGAGGTGGCCGCAGATATCCTCCACCTGGTCGAAGCCATAATCCCGGCCATCGAAGGGTTACCCGAGCTGGTAACCCTTGCCACCGGGTATTTCAGGAGCAAGTCCGAGGCACAAAGGACCAAAATGAAAAGCCTTATCCGGGATATCCGCCAACATGAAAGAGAGACCGACCTTCTGGAGCGGGAACTGAAATTCAAGATCTTCAGCACCATCAAAGACCCTCTCGTGGTATTCCACATGATCCGGCTGGTGGAGATTATAGCCGACATTGCCGATCATGCCCAGAACGCTTCAGATCGCATGCGGGCCATGATTGCCAGATAGAATCGCTCCGTTTCGCTCAGCCATAAGGAGGCCTCTCTGGCTGTGGGGGCTACCCGCTGGGAAACCATTGGGCGAGTCATCCTTTTCTCCTTTTTCAGAATGCCAGGGCGGTGATCTTTAGCTTCAAGTATTCCTGCCTTATAGTTAGCCATGATTAACAGACGCGTAATGCCCCCTTGATTCACGCCATGGGAGGTGATAGTATGTTTTGTGTTCATCCGGCTAACAATTGAGAAAGATAGGAAAGACCATGCAAGATGACATTGCAGCCGCGTTGACCCAAGAAGTCAAGGAAGAGGTCATTCAGAATTACCTTTATGAACGAAGACTGATCGAAGAGCAAATTAATTATGTGAAGGAATTGGCCGAACATACCTCCCAACTGGAGGGAAAACTTTACAGGCGCTTTGCCCGCATCTACGAGTTTCTCATAGAGCCTGGGTTCATCAATCAATTTGTTCACTTACTTGGGATAAAAGAAGCCTTTTTCGAAAGCCGGTTTCAAAAAGACCGCGATTTCCGAAACGGCCTTCGGTTCATTAAGGTCCATGGCCTGACCCACCGGACAAGATTCAAAAAGCTTCTTTGTGAGTCATATCGAAGGCTCTGCACTTGGAATAACCAATACA
>DAOVEU010000074.1:0-7444 GCA_030668805.1 Desulfobacterales bacterium | reverse complement strand
CGGGCCTGGAGGGCCGAACTTAACCCCCATGAAAACGTCAACCATTAATGAGGGCCAGCTTATCTCGGGAAGAGAGTTGACCGATTGGCTCAGGGTGAAGTACCGCATTTCTCAACGCAATTGTGTCACACACGGCCTTGTATCTATCAATCCGAAAGCAAAGCTCATTGGCTACCACGTTGACCTTGCACAGGGCTTTCCCTTCCACCGGTTTGGCTTAAAAGACAAATCTCGATCTCTCCTTCCCACGATCACTGAGTTCGGTTTTAGTCATGACAGCTATTTTCTCAAAATATTTAAAGGGCACATATGGCCCGGTATTGGTTACTCTGAGGAGCACCTGCGTAGTCGTGCCGAGATTGCCAATATCCCTCTGGCCGAGTACAGAATGCAACTGAACAGGCGTTTTACAAGGTGGTTCGAATGGCAAAAAAAGCAGAAGGAAGACCAATCAAAAGATCATGACCAAATCTGTGCCATGGCTGATTGAAAACAGCTACACCAACGGAACCCTCCGGGAAAACTGAGCTTGGCTCCGGTTCCCTCCGCAATAAAGCAATAAATTCCTTGACAAAATGATGTAACGGCTTTAAAAGATAAAGTTTCCGGCCAAAAATCCCCATAAGCCCAGAACATCAACTCAATCTGATCTATGAGGAATAGGCTCATGTTTTTCACCAATTCCTTGTACATTTGCCTGGCCATTTTCGGACTCGGTTTGATCTATAAAATATCAACCTGGTTTCGATACAGAATCGGTATAGATGCCAGAGAGATTCGGACGTCCGCAAGAGTCTTTGCGGCCATCAAGGGGATTGTGTTGACTTTGTTCAGCGTGAAAGCTTTCATCCTCCTGAGGGTCTTTGTTCTTGATGTACTTCTCCAGGTAAGGTTATTGCGGGAAGACTTTGTCAGATGGCTCATGCACATATGTATTTATGGCGGTTTTATGCTGCTCCTTCTGATGCATGCTTTGGATAGGTTCATAACATCTGTCCTCTTTCCGGACTATTATTCCACCCTCAACCCATTTATGTTTTTAAGGGATCTGTTCGGGGTCGTGGTAATCCTGGGATTGGCCATTGCGGTTTATCGGCGATTTATTTTAAAGGTGCCCCATCTGAGAACCAATGCCCAGGATCATTACGCCATAATTATCCTGGCCGTCATTATGGTTTCTGGTGTCCTTCTGGAGGGGAGCAAAATAACTTCTTACTCCAGTTACCAGGAAATGGTGGAGGACTACACCGCCATGCCCGATGAACAAGAGCTCAAATCTCTGGAGGCCTACTGGGCAAAGGAATTTGGAGTGGTCTCTCCCAATATTAAAGGACCCTTTGACGCGGAAACCATGGAGCTGGGTAGAGAAGTACATGAAATGAGTTGCGCCGAGTGCCACTCCCGCCCCCAATGGGCATTTTTGGGTTACGGCACGGCCAAGATCATCAAACCTGTAGCTCTGGGATTGGATAGGGCCAAGCTGCCTGCCATACTCTGGTATATGCATTTTCTTGCCTGCTGGCTGGGTCTGGCCTATCTGCCTTTCAGTAAGATGTTCCACATATTTGCCAGCCCGCTGAGCCTGCTGGCCAATGCGGTCATGGACAAAGAGAAATCAGACCCAGCCAATATAGCCACCAGGCAGGTTATAGAGTTAGATGCCTGCACCCATTGCGGCACCTGCAGTTTGCGTTGTTCTGTTGCTGTGGTTTTTGAGGAGATTCCCAATCTGAACATTTTTCCATCCGAAAGGATGGCCTCAATAAAGAGAGTTGTCAGTGGCAAAGAACTGAGCGAACAAGAGGTCAGACATATTCAAGAGGGGGCCTATCTTTGTACCAACTGCTATCGTTGCACCGTGGTCTGTCCGGTTGGTATCAACCTGCAGGATTTGTGGTTCAACGCGAGGGAGACTTTGTTGCAAAAGGGCTACCCCGAGTTTCTTGTTCTCACACCCCTTTCATTTTATCGCGGGTTAATGAAGGAAAATGTTGCTGAAAGTGATTATCGGAAACCCTTGGTTAGGGCAAGAAAGGCTCTCGCTTCCGGGTACGAATTAATAAAAACGAAAGATAAGCCTGTACACCTTACATTGACCGAAAAAGAACTGAGTAGCGGGTTAAGCATATCAGCTCAGGCAAGCACCTTCTCTGTCTGCTTTGGCTGTCAGACATGCACCAATGTATGTCCTGTCGTAGCCAACTACGAAAACCCGCAGGACATCTTAGGGCTTCTTCCACATCAGATTATGCACGCAGCCGGATTGGGAATCAGGGATTTGGCTTTTGGCTCAAATATGCTATGGGATTGTGTTACCTGTTATCAATGTCAAGAGCAATGCCCTCAGGGGGTAAAAATCACCGATGTGCTATATGAACTGAAGAATTTGGCGATAAAGGAACATAATAGAAAAGGTTAAACAATGAAATTTGCATTATTCTTAGGCTGTAACATTCCTGCCAGGCTGAAACAGTATGAATCCTCTTCAAAAGCGGTATTAGGGAAGCTGGGCGTGGAACTGATTGAGATAAACGAATTTAATTGTTGCGGATATCCTTTGAGAAACATTGACTTAAAAGCATCCGTTCTCTTGTCAGTCAGAAATCTGGCCCTTGCTGAAAGGGAAAACGTAAATATGATCGTCCTTTGCAAATGTGGTTTCGGAATGCTGAAACATGCAGACCATATCATGAAGGAAGATCTATCTTTAAGAAAAGAAATTAACAATGCCCTCATGAAAGAGGGCCTGAAATTTGAAGGAGATATTGAAATTAAACATCTGTTATCTATTTTTTACCACGACGTAGGTGCTGAGGCTATAAAGGATAAAATCACGAGGCCTTATAAAGATCTTAAAATCGCGACACATTACGGATGCCATGCCTTAAGACCCAGCGAGATCGTCCAATTTGACGATCCGGTTAACCCTACCATATTTGATAAACTGGTGGCCCTCACTGGTGCTGAAAGCATTTACTGGCAAGCAAGGCTCGATTGTTGTGGTGCTCCTGTATTTGGAATAAATGATAATCTATCTATGGACTTGGCAGAAAAAAAGCTTTCGGACGCAAAACGATCAGGGGCTGATTACCTGTGCGATGCCTGCTCATATTGTCATATCCAGTTCGATACAGTTCAAAGGATGATTAGTAGTGAGCGGGGCAGGAATCATTTTCTCCCCTCTATTCTATACTCGCAGCTTTTGGGACTCAGTATGGGTGTTGGTAGTGACAGGTTAGGATTAGGAATGAATCAGATAGGTATAACAGCAATAGAAGGGTTTTTATCGGAATAGGAAGAACGTTCGCGAAAGAAGAAATGGAAAAAGAAAAGGAGTCCAAGAGCACAGATGGAACAGGCGCATGATCTTGATTTGATGAGGCTGGACACGCTCATTGAGGAAAAGTTTGATAACAACCCGGAAGCCTTGATTATGGTCCTTCAGGAAGTAAACGCGGAGTACAACTACGTGCCGCAGGAAGCTTTGCGGTACGTGGCTGAGAAGCTGGACATCCCCCTCAGCACTGTTTACAGCATTGCCACCTTTTATAAGGCATTTCATTTTGAACCGAGGGGCAAACACATTATCAGTCAATGCCTGGGTACGGCATGCCATGTCAGGGGGGCTGTGAGGATTAAAGATAAGATTGAGGGCCTTCTTTCCATCAAGGCCGGGGAGACCACTGAAGATATGAGATATACCTTCGAATCGGTGAGATGTCTCGGTTGTTGCAGTCTGGGACCTGTGGTCAAAGTAGACGAGGATGTCTACAGTAATGTCGAAAAGGATCACGTAGACAAGATTTTGGAAAAATATCAGTAGATGAATGCCATAAAAATCAGATCTCTCCAAGATTTGGAGGACATAAGGAATAAGACTTTACATAGTTTATACCATCCGGACGGGATAAAAGTTAACTTTGGGATGGCTGCCTGTGGCATCGCAGCCGGTGCGAAAAAGGCCATGGCAAGAGCTCAAGAGGAGTGGCCTGCCAGCGGCAATGGGCTGCGCTTTGCTCAAACCGGCTGCCTGGGGCTGTGCCAGGAAGAACCGCTTGTGGATATTTTAGAGCCTGGCACCCCTCGAATCGTCTATAAACATATCACCGAAGAAGAAATCAGCGAACTGATCAGTGCCCGACTAAAGGGGAACCTCAAGGAAAAATGGGCACTGGGGCAATTCCGCGACCCCCGTTCTGTTCTGGAGGAAGATACTCCAAATCCTATACCTGAAGGTCTCCTTGCCAAGAACATTCCGATCCTGGAAGAAATCCCCTTTTATAGCAAACAGTTGAAAGTGGCCCTTAGAAATTGCGGCTACCTGGATCCTGACAATATTGAAGAGTACATAGCAAGGAGCGGTTTTTTTGCCCTTCACAGGTGCCTCACCGGGCTAGAACCAGCGGAAATCATTGAGATAATCAAAGCATCTGGCCTGCGAGGCCGCGGCGGGGGTGGGTTTCCCACAGGAATCAAGTGGGAAAGCTGCCGTAAGGCCCATGGGGAGGAAAAATACGTCATCTGTAATGCCGATGAAGGAGACCCCGGGGCTTACATGGACAGGAGCATCCTTGAAGGTGACCCTTTCAGCGTCATCGAGGGGATGATCATAGGGGCATACGCGATCGGCTCTCATGAAGGGTACATATATGTTAGAAACGAATACCCTCTTGCTGTCAGGAGGCTGATCGGCGCTATTAAGAAAGCTGAGACCTATGGACTCCTGGGCCCGGACATCATAGGTTCAGGATTTGCTTTTTCTATAAGGATCAGCACGGGGGCCGGCGCTTTTGTCTGCGGAGAATCCACAGCCCTCATGTCCTCCCTGGAAGGCAAGGTCGGAAGGCCGCGTGCCAAATATGTCCATACCGTGGAAAAGGGGTTCCGCGACAGTCCTTCCACGTTGAACAATGTGGAAACATGGGCCAATGTGCCCGTCATTATAGCCAAGGGTGCGGATTGGTATGCGAGCCTTGGAACGGAACGGAGCAAAGGAACAAAGGTCTTCTCCCTGGTGGGAAAAATCCGTAACAGCGGTCTTGTGGAAGTCCCCATGGGAACTTCTCTCCGGGAGATTATTTTCGATATGGGAAACGGGATCCTGGACGGTGGAAAATTCAAGGCAGTGCAGACAGGCGGGCCGTCTGGGGGGTGCATCCCGGAAGAGCTTATCGACATCCCTGTTGACTACGAACAGTTGAAAAAGCTGGGTTCCATTATGGGATCGGGCGGCATGATTGTGATGGACCAAGATACCTGCATGGTCAATTTGGCCCGATACTTCATGGAGTTTCTTGTGGAGGAGTCTTGCGGCCAGTGTGTGCCATGTCGCGAAGGCCTAAAACGGCTGCTTCAGATACTGACTGATATCTGTGAAGGAAATGGCCGGGAGGAAGACCTGGGGCTCTTAGAAGAACTTTCTGCGCTCTTAAGAGATGTTTCCCTGTGTGGCCTTGGCAAGACCGCGCCCAACCCGGTCATGTCTACCCTTAGATATTTTCGGGACGAATACGAAGCCCATATCAGGGATCGGCAATGTCCTGCCTTGGTATGTCCCGGTCTTGTACCTGCTCCGTGCCAGATGGCCTGCCCGGCCGGGATCGATATTCCCAGTTATGTGGCGCTAATTGGCCACGGTCGATACAAGGATGCCATAGAACTGATCCGCGAAGACAATCCCTTTCCGTGGGTTTGCGGCCTGATCTGCGTGCATCCTTGCGAAAGGGCATGCCGCAGGGGCGAGATCGACGCACCGATCAGTATCAAGGATCTTAAAGGCTTTGCGGCGGAGTATGCAGTAAAGACCGCGGGCTACGACAAAAAGCCGGTGGCGTCTCACCGGGAGGAAAAGGTGGTAATTATCGGTTCAGGCCCGGCAGGGCTCACCGTGGCTTACTACCTGGCCCGGGAGGGCTACCCGGTTACGGTCTTTGAGGCAGAGTCCGTGCCGGGCGGCATGTTGAGTTTGGGAATTCCTGAGTATCGTCTGCCCAGGCGCATCATTGCGAGGGAAATAGAATCGATCAAGGCGCTTGGTGTTGAGATCAAAACCAATACAGCCATTGGCAAAGACCTGACCCTGGATGACTTGCGAGGCCAGGGCTTTGCGGCCTTTTTCCTCGGCATTGGGGCTTCCAAGGGCTTTGGATTGAATATTGAGGGGGAATCCGACTTTGATGGCGTCATAGACTGCATCAGCTTCCTGAAGAAGGTGAACCTTTCCGAGGAGGTCAATATAGGCCAGCGCGTGGTAATTGTGGGAGGTGGTTACTCTTCTATGGACACATCCCGGACCTGTATACGCTTGGGAGTGCCGGAGGTCAGCATCGTGTATCGCCGTTCAAAAGACGAAGCGCCTGCCAGCAAGGAAGAGATTCAAGCGGCCCAGGAAGAAGGGGTGAAGATTCACTTTCTGACGATTCCCAGGTGCGTGAAGGGACGAGACGGCAAGGTCACCCATTTGGAATGTATGAAGGCCGAATTGGGAAAGCAGGATGAAAGCGGCAGGCGGCGGCCCGTACCGGTTAAGGGTACAGAGTTTGACATTGAGGCCGACAGCATTATTCTGGCCATTGGCCAGAGTGTGGACCTGGGGCTGATTATAGAAGCCCGCGAAATCGGTGTCACGCCTCGAAGTACCTTTCAGGTTGAGCCGGAAACCCTGCAGACTGACATGCCCGATGTGTTTGCCGGCGGGGATTGTGTCACCGGCCCTTCGACCGTAATCGAGGCGATTGCCGCAGGCAAAAAGGCTGCCAAATCCATTCACCGGTATCTGCGAGGGGAATCATTGGAAGAGAAGATCTATCACCCGGTTAAGCGGATGAAGGTCGAAGAGATAGAGGTTACAAAAGAGGAAAAGGAGACCCTGAAGCGTCCTGACATGCCCCTGCTGCCCGTAGAAAAACGAAAGACCACCTTTGAGAAAGCTGAACTCGGGCTCACCGAAGAGATGGCCAGAAACGAGGCCAAACGGTGCCTCCGCTGTGATCTTCATGGATGATCCCTCCAGTCATAAAATCGCTCCGCGATTTTATATAGTGACTGACCGGAAACCCCTCTTTCTGTCATTTCGACCGAAGGGCCCGCCCTGCCCGCCCTGGCGCGACAGCCTTGGACAGACGTGTCGTTCGTGTCATCCCGGTCTGGGCCAGGGGCGCGACAGGGGCCCGAAAATATTTCTGGAAGAAAAATCCGGCCCGCCCTGGCGCGACAGAAGATGGAAAATGCCACGGAGAGAAAAACCCGGTCTGGGCCAGGGTCTGGGCCAGGGAGAAATCTTTAAGCTTCTGTTTTGAAATAAGATTTCTCGTCGCTACGCTCCTCGAAATGACATTTTTGCATAGTTTTCGGTCAAGCACTATATAGCGCGGCTTCGCCGCTTCAAAATGGAAATTCCTATACTATCCAGATAGAAGAGCTCACCTTCCGATCTCGATCTTTT
>DAOVEU010000238.1:0-4227 GCA_030668805.1 Desulfobacterales bacterium | reverse complement strand
TATTTTTCGGCATACGAGGGAATACTCGAAGGATATCTCCAAGGACGCGAAGAGCATTGTCTCCTTCAGGCATTTCAACTGGGAAGGGATATGGTAGAGGACGGCAGTTCCATAGAGTTGGCTGTTGATATCCACTTCCGGGCCCTGGAAAAGCTGAAGAACTCCGTATTCACACGATATCCGGATGTGGAACGCAGGTGGGTTCTCCCCTTTCTGGAACTTACCACACCCTTTGGTCTTGCCTGCCCCAATGGTTCATACGGCGTTACGAAGCTCTCAGAACGGCTGGGAACCGCTATTTCCGGGCGCAACTTAGCAGAGGAAGAGCTGCGAAGGACAGTGGAAAAACATGCTGCAATAATTGAGAATTCCTTGACCGGCATTTACATAATTCAGGATGGCAAACTGGAATTCGTTAATAGCAGGTTCGCTGAGATCTACGGCTATTCCAAACAGGAACTATTGGGCATGAAGCCCGATAACTTGCTACACCCTGATGAGAAGGAAAGAATCCGTAAGATCAGATCAAAGATACTCACGGGCCAAGTCCCAAAAACGGAATACGAGGCCAGGGGGATCAAGAAAAGCGGTGAGATCATATGGGTGCAAAGGAGAAACACACTCATAGAACATGAGGGAAAACCTGCGATATCAGGAAATATTGTAGATATTACCAGGACAAAGCAAATGGAAGCCCAGCTCCGCCAGGCCCAGAAAATGGAGGCCATGGGCACGCTGGCAAGTGGCGTGGCCCACGATTTCAACAACTTCCTGAGCGGTATCCTGGGATATACCGAACTCCTTCTGATGGATAAAACGGCGTCAGATCCCGAATACGAGACTTACAAGAAAATAGAATCCCTGGCCCGGAAAGCCGGGGATTTGGTTAGGAATATCTTGGCCTTCGGCCGCCAGACAGAAGGCCATCCACTGCCTTGCAATCTCAACAATGAAGTCAAGGGCGTAGGGAAGCTTCTGAGCAGCATCATGGGAAAGGGTATTGAAATCGACCTCGAACTGGAAAAAGACCTCCATACCATCAATGCCGACGCTACTCAAATCGATCAGATATTGCTGAATCTTTGCCTTAATGCGCGCGATGCCATGCCAGAAGGCGGACGTCTCTCCATAAAGACTAGAAACGTCTTCCTTGATGAATCTTTCTGCCATGCTCATCAAGCTATCACCCCCACCCTGCCCTCCCCCCCTGGCCCAGACCTGGTTTTCAATGGCAAGAGCATGCTTCGCGGATGTCGCGCCAGGGCGGGCTTCAAGGGGGATGGTTTGGGAGGGGGTGGCAACTATGTTGAGCTGTCCGTTACTGATACAGGCTGTGGCATAGACCGGGCTATCATTTCACGTATCTTTGATCCGTTCTTTACTACCAAGCCTGCCGGAAAGGGAACGGGCCTCGGTCTTTCCATGGTCCATAGTCTGGTAACAACGTACCGAGGCGATATCTCGGTCCACAGCAAACCCGGAGAGGGAACAACCTTTAAGATATACTTCCCTGCCATAAAAAAGACAGGGGACGACAAAACAAGCAGGCCAGACCAAGAGATTCAAAACGGCAAAGGGACCATCCTCTTTGTAGATGATGAGGATATCATAAGGCATCTGGGCAAGAAATTGGTGACGAGATTGGGATATGATGTAATCACGGCCAGAAACGGAGAGGAAGCGATAGAGATATTTCGGATTGCGGAATGCGCCCGCCTGCCATCGCCTGGAGCCGGCCCGCCTGCCGAGCCAAGCGAGGCGGCTGGGGCGAAGGCGACTGGCGGGCAGGGATTGCGGAATAAAGAGCAAAGAAAATCTGCAATCAAAACCACTCCGCAATCCCTGGCCCAGACCGGGTTTGGTCGCGGAGACCTGCCTGCATCTCCTGTCGCACCAGGGCGGGCCAAAATCCAAAATCCAAAATCCAAAATCGATCTTGTGATCCTTGATCTGATCATGCCGGGCATGGACGGCAAAAGCTGTTTAAAGACAATCCTACAATATAACCCTGAGGCAAGAATACTCATATCCAGTGGTTTTTGCGAACAATCGCTGCATGATGAACTCATGGAGATGGGTGCCAAAGGATATATCCCCAAGCCTTACCAGATTGGGGAGCTTTCCAAAAAAATCAAGGAGGTGATGGAAGGTAGGTGAGTCAGTGGTCAGTGGTCAAAAAAAAGTGAGCTAAAGTGCCTAAAGTGAACTAAAGTGCCTAAAGTTGAAGGCCCGAGTCCCTAAATCCCAAAACGCTGATTACAGGGATTCCGCAGATTAAAGAATCAGTGTAATCAGCGTTACCCCGCATTCCGCACTCCGCATTCCGCAATCCGCATTCGTCTCATCCCGCACTCCACATTCGTCTCATCTGGCACTCCACATTGCAATCTGGTTACAATGCTCTGCGTTGTAACCCTGGCCCAGACCTGGCCTATAGCCTTGCCTTAGCAGACTGATTCAGGTGCCTTGCGCCAGGGCAGGCCCAAACCGCTGGACGCTCTGCGTCCAATACCGATTAGTTTTTTCAAGACGCAGAGCGTCTCATGGAATACGTTCCCACGCAGAGCGTAGGAACGAGTTGGGATCCGCATTCGGTTCATTCCGCAATCGTCTCTGGCACCTTCTTTGCAATATCGTGAACGACATCTGAAATCATAGGAGGTGCGGGTCGTGAAGCTTTCCATTTTAGTGATTGATGATAAAATCTTCATCACGGACAGCGTGCAGAAAATCCTGCTGCGGTCAGGCCATGAAGTCGTCACTGCCAACGATGGCTCCACAGGTCTTGATATATATAGAAGTCAGCATCTTGACATCCTTATTACAGACCTTGTGATGCCCGACTTGTCCGGTCTTGATCTAATACGGAAAGTCAAGGACATGGACCCCGATGCCTTTATTGTTGTTATTACCGGCTATGGAACCATTGAGAATGCTGTGGAAGCGCTGAAAATGGGGGCCTCAGACTTCCTCCTCAAACCCATTACGAGCCCTCTTCTTTTCAACGTCATCAACCGGAGGATAGAGCATCTCAATTCCCGCAGGGAAAATCAGGAACTGCGGAGGCTGAATCAGGAATTATTTCAACAGGTAAGCAGGAGACACGGTTTTGGAGAGCTGATCGGTCTCAACCCCGGCATACTTTCGATCTATAAATTAATCGGCGATCTTTTGACGGTCGATGTGAATATCCTTATCACCGGCGAAACAGGAACCGGCAAGGAGCTTGTGGCTCGAACTATTCATCAAGAGAGCAATCGGAAAGGTGGCCCCTTTGTGGCGGTCAACTGTGGGGGGATCTCAGAAACGCTCCTTCAAAGTGAACTCTTCGGCCATGAAAAAGGGGCCTTCACGGGTGCTGTCTCTTTTCGGAAAGGCAAGTTCGAGCTGGCAAACGGTGGAACACTCTTCTTAGACGAGGTGGGTAACATGGGCCTGCCAATGCAGCAAAGCCTGCTTCGCGTTTTGGAAACAAAACAGATTGAACGGCTTGGTGGGGAAAAAACCATACCTGTTGACGTTACCATCGTTGCTGCCACCAATGCCGATCCTGTAGCTGAAGTAGGCGCCGGTCGTTTTCGCCAGGATCTTTATTATCGGCTTGGCGTGGTATCCATGCACTTGCCGCCCCTTAGAGAGCGCATGGACGACCTGCCACTTCTGGTCGAGCACTTTGTAAGAAAATATCGGGAAAAATACAAGAAGGATATACGGACCGTTTCGCAAAAGGTATTAAGACAGCTTATGAACTACGATTGGCCGGGCAATGTGAGGCAACTGGAACATGTTATTGAACGGGCTATTATTAGCGCCAACGGCGGACATATCAACAAGGTGACACTGCCTGGTGAGAACAATGGAAATGGGGCATACCGTTTCATGGGTGGTGACAGGAAACTTGAAGGTCTGACCCTCGAGGATTTTGTCCATGGAGCCGAAAAGTTCTATCTTGAAAGGCTGTTGAAATCCCAGAAAGGGCTAATCAGCAAGACCGCCGATATCGCAAGTATCTCGCCCAAAAGCCTCTATGTGAAGATGAAAAAGCACAATCTAAAAAAAGAAGCCTTCAGGGCCGCATAAAAAATCTTCTCATTATATCGGATTTTGGGGAGGAGATCTGAATCCTCCCAACGAAGCTGATATCAAAAGGTTTTTTAGCCAGTTCTCATGGTAGCAAAATTTATTGACTCTTTCAGCCGGACTTTTAAGGCCATTGTGTTTTTTTAT
>DAOVEU010000345.1:0-3197 GCA_030668805.1 Desulfobacterales bacterium | reverse complement strand
TACCTTGCAATATTTCCAATCAGGAGCGCCGTCACATGTCATTGACAAAAGCAAATATCGTAGACTCAGTCTATCGCGATCTTGGGCTGTCCAAATCTGAATCGGCTCAAGTGATCGAATCCATCCTGAAAATCATCAAGACAACCCTGGAATCCGGGGAGGATGTTCTTATCAGCGGGTTCGGCAAGTTCTGCGTTCACGAAAAGAACCAGCGCAGGGGTAGGAACCCCCAGACTGGTAAGGACATGAGGCTGAGGGCAAGGAAGGTCGTAACGTACAGGTGCTCTGGGACTTTGAGAGACAAAATTAATGGGAAGAATTAAGACGGATTTTCGCTCTCGCCGCCGACGACACCTATCCGGCCTGTGGGTTGACCGAAGGCTGGCCCAAGAGTTGACAAAGGTTGTGATATCAGGTAGAGATCTATAATGAAATCGTCTGGTTGGCGAGTGTATCTGTTGGCAAGCTATACGCCACTGGCGTTCGCAAAGACCTGAGTTGTGATATTTCCAGAAACCTGTAATTTTCCTTTCCGACAAACACGACAATACCATGAGTTTGAGGTGATATTCCTTCTGTGATGACCCTTATCTTGGTGAACCTTTCTTGTCATCTTTTCTGGAGACGATAGATGCGACCAATGAGTACAAAAAAAGGAAGGCCAAGGCTTCAGCAAATCCTTGATCGCCTCGCCGAGGAGGGGGAATCCGCGACCGTTGTGGCAGATTGGCTACATCGCTATTGAAATTTGTCTGGAAATCTGCTTATATATAGACGCTCTCACGATAATCAACCACATACGTATCTGGAGGAGATTATGACCGAGCTAATCGCTCAGCCTATTTATACGGAGCTGTTCTACCGTGCAACATTCCAGGAACCTATCCCTGACCTGTTTAAAGAGGAGGGGATGACAGCGCTGTTGCGGAAAATCGTGAAGGATTTCGGTATTCGTCTGAACCAGATCAAAGTGAATAGAGAATCTCCATCAGATGCGTTCCTGACCTTCTCCATATTCGAGGGTGAGACGTGGTTTGATGTTTCTTACGGATTGGAGGAAATTACTGCCAGGCTGCAAAGACCGAAAGACGAAGAGCAGGTCATCAGGCTGTACTCCACGCTAGCAGACTGCTTCAAACAGTACCCAATGAGTCGACAACGAATGAACATACAACATCAGCTCGGCGTACAAGGAGATTCAGGGGCGTACCTCAAGTCGTTGAATCCACAAGCCCCAAACGGATTTGAAGACAAACTGACTGGCAGGGGGGTATTCTACACGCTCGGGATTGAAGAGCATAGCTTGGTGGTGCACATCTCAGTAGCGGCCTCGCTGTTTGTTAAAGGAGGCGTGTTCGTCAGCATTGAGAATGACTTTAATCCGAACAATTATGGTTTTCAGAGAGCCTTCAGTATAGTAAAGGAAGGCGGGGAGTTTGTGTTGAAGGAACTTGGAATCCATATCGAGCAGGTGGCCTAAAATGGAGAGAGACTCGGAAGATCCTAGAAAAGGTATGGGAGGTTGGCCATTCCCGTTTGCTCAGAGCGGGGGCGCGGAACCCGGCCCGGCACATCCCTTGCAATTTGATATTCAACTGGCGACGCAGACCACGGGTACGAGCCAGCCACAAATTGTGGTCGCCCACGATATCGGTATGGAGGCGGACGTGAGGTCTGTCCAAAAAGAAGTGGGGTCCCTTAAGCAAGAGATTGCCGAGATGAAGGCCATGCTTGAAGGTCTGGGCACCGCTGAGCCTGTATTCGAGCTTCGAGAAGTCTCCTATGAAGACGCCAAGAGAGAGATTAAGCAGTACTTCGAGGCTCACCACGGGGAAAGCATCGATGCTGGTGACCTGCAAGAGACCCTCGGGATAGACATCCAGATGGTAATCCAAATCTGCCAAGACCTAGAACACGATGGGCAGATCAAGGCGCTATGACAAGACCTGAGCCTAAACCATGCCTTCGCGCCCCCGGAGATTGTATTGAAGGGGACAGCATTTACGTCGAATGTAGAAAAAAAGGTAAATGGAAGCTCTTCAGGATGTCAGGTCAGCACCAAGGTGTACAATGTACAGCCAAGACAAACGCAAAGGCCGTAATACTAAGGAAGTACACGAACATCAAAAGTGGTTGAAAAAGTGCCTGGAGCCACCCCTCCAAAACTCACGTCCCAAAAGGATCTTCCGATTGCATGGATGTCTTGCGTTACCCTCTTTGGAATGCCGATCGTGCTATAGCTCTCCATTCTGGAGGTGGTATAGATATCATCCTTCCGCGACCTTATGTGGCACAATCTTTGGAACACAGGTAGCTGCTATCACCCTAACCCATTGAAAGGCCGAGATTTTGTAGATTTCCAAGCCATAGCTGTACAAATTTGATTCAACAGAGACAGCATTGTCAAGGTGAAGCTTTCTATGGCCTCACCCTGATTTTGTGCCCAGCTACGCATGCACATTCTCAATCCACCTCAAGGCTTCCACGTCACTGACCTTTCCCAGGTACCTCTGAGTCGTCGACAGATTGGCGTGTCGGAGAATAACCTTGCTCACAATTTCTATGGGAGTGCCGGAGCGAGACACATGTGTAGCGGCATGCCTTCTCAGGTCATGGGGGAGAATGGGGGAGAATGGGGACGCTGGTAAAAAATTAAGTTGACAAAGCAAAGCGTAAATGCGAAACAGATTCCATGCCAAGACAAGCCCGCCTTGACGCCCGCCCGCATCGCCCGCCTGCCATCGCCTGCTTGTCATCGGCCCGAAATCGCACACAGCCATGGCAACCTGCCCGCCATTGCCACGCATGCCGGCATTGAGCCCGCTCCATGTACTTTGCGATGGCAGGCGGGTGGCGGGCAGGCCCGCCTGCCATCGCCTCGCTTGCAGGGAAGCTACAATGCCCGCATACACGGCAATGGCGGGCAGGTCGCCTGGCACTGCATACAGCCCAAACGCTGGCACCCGCCTGCCAACGCCTGAGACAGCATTGAGCTTATGTGCCGGCACCCGCCTGCCAACGCCAGGTACACCGGGCAGGTCAAATGCTAGCATATTTGGCAATGGCGGGCAGGTGCGTGGCAATGGCGGGCAGGTGGCGGGCAGGCACCCGGAGTCCTGCATCACATCATGATCCGTGGAATCGAGCGTCGAAAGATATTCATAAGGGTGATGGTCTCGTAAAAATTCCAAATTGGA
>DAOVEU010000084.1:0-7101 GCA_030668805.1 Desulfobacterales bacterium | reverse complement strand
TTGGAATATTGGAACGTTGAGTATTGAAGGAAGTTACACATTTATTAACTTACCTGTCAAGAGCCATTTTGCCAATAAACCACTGTCCCATTTTCCCAGAACCCATTATTCCATCATTCCAGTATTCCAACATTCCAATTGTGAGCGAAGCGAACTAAGTCCGGTTAGTCCCAAATGATATCTCGAGAGTCAAATGCGGGGCCGTCGCTACAGGATCGCACCATTTTTACGTGTGGATGTTTATCAGATCTCCTGCGTTTCGGGTCGTGCATTGCTACGACACAAGACGAACATGCGCCTACTCCACATAACATCAGTTTGTCAACCAAGACTGTGCAGGGAAGGTCATGTTTGACTGCTATGCTATGAACTACTTTAAGCATCGGCCACGGCCCGCAAGAATATATGCGTGAACTACTGGATAACCTATCGTAATGATCTGAATCCAGCCATTCAGAGACTAATTCTGTAACTAGTTTGCCCTCGCTGACTTCATCAGTAGCATGGCACTCAACCCCCATCTCCACAAAATCGCCGAGTTCTCTACCTGATTTATCTTGTAATGTCCGTCTGTCCTTGGAACCAGCGAAAAGTACTACCTTGTAACCGCGTTCCCGCAAATAGTGGGCAATAGGGTAAAGGGAGGCAAGACCAACTCCTCCAGAAATCAAGATGGCATTTTCCAAGTCTGGCGGAAAATCAATCGGCTTACCCAACGGACCTATCACATTAGCAGTATCTCCCTCCTTAAGAGTATGCAGCATCTTAGTCCCATGGCCCACCAGTCTCACTAACAGATCGAGATACCTCATCTCCCCGTGTTGAATCCACTCCCAAAAAGCGGTCGGGAGAAAGTCTCTCGAACGGTTCTTAAAGGCCGCAGGTTCAAAGGCTTCATAGTATACTCGATGGATACTCAAAGGAATCCGAAGAAATTCTAACATCTCTGGACGGCTATTTGGCCTCCCTCTTAACACATTGTAGGACTGACCGCTGAAGTACTTGGAAAAACGACGACGAACCTTGCTGTTGATTTCAACCATCACAAAATGTCCTGGTCTTACCCTGCTCAACACGTCGGGTGGGCACAAGAGCTTCAGTTTGTAAGCAACCAGATCTCCCTTGGAGTCATAAATATCATCTTTGGATACCACCTTGAGCTTCAATGGGCTGGCAGAAGCAGGTAACCGATCTTCAGGCGGTTCAAACGGTCTGTAAGCGTTAGGGTCGTAGCTAGTCAAGATGGAGTGATATGGAGCAAGATGCCAAAAGCTTTGTCTGTTCTTCAAGAGTCTGGTAACTGCCTTCACATTTTTATGAGGGACAACCAAGATGCGCTCACTCTCCGGCCAATACTTGCGAATCTCATCACCTCTGATGAATGTAGACTCTTCTATTTCAGCTCTGTCTTCTACCTCGAAGTGAGCATGTACACCATTTCTCATCCACAGCACATTAGCATACTCCATAGCAGGCCGCTCCGACGGAAGGTCTTTGGGAAAAAGGAGTTGATCTTTCTTAAGATCTAGTATCTCTTTCCATGCTCCCACAAACCCAGACCCCTCTATGCGATCTATAGCCTTAGGAGAGACATAGACTCTGAAGCCACTGTCGAGACCAAATTTCAATAGAGCCCAGATTATTTCGGAATGCAACTCCTTCGTCTGGGCGTATTCATCTCGCAGATAAAGCATTCTACCATTGTCTCTGGCCAACGCCACGTCCCTTATCACGTTTTCTACCGCACTGGGATCGGGTGTGAATTCGCTCGGGAACCTAGAATAAATAGCCTGATAGAGATAGGGCCTCGAAGACCCAACCGCTTCTCTTCCGATAAGTGCTTTTATGGCTGCCTTTTTAATCTTTGCATTTAGAGATATCCCTTGTGGTTCTTCCTCTAGAATCCACCAAAACTCGTCCGAGACCTTCGACCCACCGGGGAGAGTTTTCTTGGCAAACCTACTACCAAGGTGTTTTGTTAGGGTTTTAATTATCACCTCGGGATCGTATGCCAAGACTTCCGGCGGCACTCTAGTTGCTACGTACATCAAGATATACCTGAGCCGAGTGGGCTGTCCCCGGAGCCTTATGATGTTTTCTGTTGCTTCCAGTATCTCTTCTTCAATTCCATTGATATCGTCTATCGGCTGAGAGACCTTGTTCCCGACTTTCAAATGCAAAATCCAGTCGCCGGGGGGAGACCTCAGAATGGTATCATCTCCTCGACCGCGGAATGTGGTCCGAAAACTGTATCTCTGCGGTTGGAAAACTGACTTCCCAAGCTGAAAGCCTGCCCGAACAAAAATGCCAGCTGTATCCAGCCAATCTTTATCCCTTTTTCCCCGAAAATAGACATGTACCCTTGCTTTCTTTGATACGCAAGCTCTGATCTTCTCAAACGCGGCCTGCAGTCGACTTCTGTACTCACGTGCTGATGATTCCGATAGTGTTTTCTGTATTATTTCCTGCTCGGAACTCAAGGGCAATTTCAGCCAGGCATTTGACAGGGAAGAGAGTTTCATATATTGGAGCGATGGCCCGTGTGGTGGATCTGCAAACACATAATCGACACGGTTGCCCTCCAACAGATCGTCCAGATCATCGACAGATGCCGTTCTTATCAACGCGGTGGCCTGGGCATCAAACACTTCGTTGGCAGTTGTCGCCTCTGAGTATGTCGTGAGAACTCTATTGGCCTCTGTCTTCCCTTTCAAAACCCGTCGGAAGGCATGAGTAAAAGCTTCTACCGGATTCCTTTCCACATGATGTTTCATGACCCGAAAGCTCGTCAGTATCCAACCCATGGCCGAAGTATGCCTTCCGCGACGATCAACCCCGCAAAGGCGACTACATTGAGCAAGACTAGAGCTGAAAGCCAGCAAGAGGCAATCCCGTACAATTCCAGAGGAATGTTGAAAGATAGAAGCATAGATCTTTGTTAGTGAAAATAAGTTCCTGTTGCTGTACAGATCCTTTATGTGGTTTGCCTCTCTGTACCCATATCTAATCGGTGGTAATACCAGATCCGGATGCCAATGAGTAATCTCTACTTTATGGGCTGCCTTTATTAGTTCGCAATCAGTTCGATCAGGGGCTTTTGTCTGTGTCCTTCCTCTGCATGGGCATCTGTACGATATCTGCAAAGGTGTTTCGTCTCGCAAATCATGATCGGTTCCTTCATGAACTACGTATGAGATTTGTCCCGTCTCACCGCAGTTCGTACAGGAGGTTTCATACCAAGGTGAAATGACAGGAATAATGTCGTCCATTATAGAACGAAACGCTGATTCCAATGAGACGAGTCGAACCGGTTTCAAAGCAGTCCGAGTTATGAAAATGGCCAAAGGATTAACGTCAATGCCAATTACCCTTCTTTGCAGTCTGATCGCTTCAATTGCCGTAGTCCCAGATCCCACGAAGGGATCAAGTACTATTCCATTCTTCTGGGTATAAGTTTCAATATACTTGGCTACGACATTGGGCGGTTTACGTCCCCAATATTTGTGCATTCTGTATAAGGATGTGCCGAACCTCTCACTATAGGGATAGGAAATGACAGGGTACTCGATCCGGTGATCTTGTTTCTTTTGCTTGTGATTTTTAGTTGACATCTATCTGCTATTTGAATGGTAAACTGGGTCGCAAGGAAACTGGAATGCCCATGAATATCAACAGCACTAAAAGGTAAGGCGAAACATAGGTCTTGAATCTAAAGCATGAATCCCAATTCACGATTCGCAATTCCATGGGGGGATTTGTTGGCTACAGAGAACTCAGCCACTGCCTTCCGTGTCCCAACAATGTATAGCTGAAACACGCTCGTCCGATATGAAAGAATTGGAGACCACACACCCGCTTGATCTCCAGATTTCCCACCACCGATTGTCTTACAAGCGTATACACCAATAGAATTATAAATAGCATTAAAGAAAGCACAGGGTCAACCTCTAGCAGGATATTGTGTAAGATTTGAATAATACGCCAGATTTGATCTGGTCCTGGACATTAGCTCTCGGTGCTTCGGCCTCTCGTAAGGGTGATGTGACACGCTTCAAGGACACGAGGGGGCTTCCACCAAGCTTTCACCATATGCGGCGGATTCTGGCGAACTTTCACGGACTCTGGCCAGACAGAAGGTCAGGACGTTTACTCGGCGATTACCTATGGTTATTGGATTCTTCCAGAGTCCCAGGAAACCGCGTGTTGGGTTCGACTCCCTACGCCTCCACCAACAAAGACACTACTCTCCTCAGCTTGTTGTAGCTGAGAGGCAACCCAAAATCGCCTATTATGTCTATTTCGTGCCTATTTGGGTTGCTTTCTTATTTGGTGGCCAGATGGTCGATTTCTTGGGCCCGTCCCCGTAAAGATAACTGGTCGGGTTGGTTTCGGGAGTCCGAAGGGCGTGATGAAGATGTCATGCTGATATCGAGGCTCGAAAGTCCAAAAAGTCGAGTACGTATAGCTTGCCGCGATCTATGATCGCCCACCAGACGATTTTCTCAGAGATTCCTAAGTGATATCGCAACTTTTGTCAAGTTCTGGGCCAAGATTCGGGTGAACCGAGAAAACCCCAATAGATAAAAAGCCTCGGTAAGTACCGGCCGTGTGGCAACTAGCGGCTCTTCTATACCTTTCAGCTATTTCCAGAAAGATATCTATTCGTAATCCTTTAGGAAAAGTCCAGCTATTTTTTTCCTGGCCATCAGGCAAGACGAAAAACAGCCACGCCCTCAACTCAGCACGTGTTGTTGGCCCTCGCTTTTGCACGGGGAGGGTTTGGCCGCCGGCCTATCGCGCCTACGCTTTGGAGGGGGGGGGGTGGTGAAAATGGCCGGAGATCCAACCGCCGCCTATAACCCGTTCGCCTTGATAGAAGACAGCGGCCTGCCCTGGCGTAATAGCGTACTGCGCTTTGGAAAAGCGAACCGTGGCCGTGTAGCGATCAACGGGCGTCAGGATGGACTCTGCTTCCCGGTGACGATAGCGGATACGGGTTTGGACTGATATGGGTTTGTCCGGAGGTTCAGTCTCGATCCAGTTGATGCAGGTGACCATACATTCTGTGGCTGCTAACTCGGATTTGAACCCGATGACAAGTCGGTTTTGCTCCTTATCAAGACGAATCACATAGTATGGGGCTGGCCCGGGTATGCTAATCCCTTTGCGCTGTCCTACGGTGTACGCATGTAGGCCCTGGTGTTGTCCTAAAGTCTCACCCCTGGTGTTTAGAATCGGACCAGGTTCACGGGGAAATCCTGCCGACTTGGAAAGAAACTCTCTATAGCTTTGATGTCGCACAAAACACAATTCCTGGCTTTCGCGCGCAAGACACGATGTAAGTCCCCATGCCTTCGCCATTTTCTGTACCTGGTTTTTGGTATAGCTTCCCAGGGGAAACATGGCCTGTCTTAACTGCTGTTGGGTCAGGAGAGCCAGGAAGTAGGACTGGTCTTTGGCCCGGTCCACACCCTTCAGGAGGGAAAAGTGCCCGTTTGCTTCCTGGCGTATTCTGGCATAGTGGCCTGTTGCCAGAGTTGAGACGCAAAGGGCTTTGGCTCTTTCCAGGACAAGGCCGAACTTGATACGCTGATTGCAGACCATACACGGATTCGGAGTTTGTCCTGACCGGTAGGTATCGGCAAAGTAGCGAACAACCTCCCTTTCGAAGGCTTCGGAACAATCGATCACTTCAAGGGGAATCCCGATCTGCTCTGAAACGGTCTGGGCCCAAGAGCTGATACGGGACAATGGCCTGGATGGTGTTGCTTGGCCGGGGGTAAATTCATAACCCGTTCGGAAATGAAGTCCAATGACTCGGTAGTTTTTCTTCTTAAGAAGGGCAGCTGCGACAGCGGAATCAAGACCGCCGCTCAAGGCAACGGCTACGGTCTGCTTCATTTCAGGATTGTGTTTCCTGTGGTGCGAATCTCCATGGCCCTGGGGGGGCAGGCTGGAACACAAAGTCCACATACGCTGCATTTCTTATGATTGAACACGACGGTCATCTCAGGCCGCTCGATGGACAAAGCACCTGTGGGACAGACTGCGGTGCAGGCTCCGCAGTGGGTGCACTTGATCGTGTTGCGCTTGATGTCCTGGCCAACTGCCTGCACCTGCACCCCGCGCTCTTTCAGGTATTGAACCCCTTTGTTAAAGTCCTTTCTTCTCCCAGAAAGTTCCAGGACCATGACCCCTTCCTTGCGGGGCAGTATGGTGGCCTTAAGGATATTGAATGTGAGGTCAAAGTCACTGGCCAAGTAACAAACGATCGGTTTTTCCACTTCCGTCTTTGGGAACCGAAGCACGAGCATTCTAGAATACATATTCACACCTCTATAAAATCGCGTAGCGATTTTATTACTACTGATCCAGGGACTGCCTATAGACGTGAAACATGCGCTGCAAAGCGGTAAAATTCGTTAAGCAGGCAAGGATTACAAGTCCGATGAGAAGTTGCCCGGTAAGGAGTGCAAGGGTCAACACAATGAATCGTTCCAGACGGGTAAAGAGCCCAACGTTGCATGAGATGTTCAATCCCTCAGCTCTTGCGCGTGCGTAACTTACCATCAGTGAGCCCAGCAAGGTCAAAAAGGTGAGCAGTACCAGCATGTGCCTACCCTGGAGGCTGGACCAGTAAAGGATGCCAAAAAAAACGGCCGCCTCTGAATATCGGTCCATGAAAGAATCGAGAAAGGCCCCGAACCGTGTTTCAAGCCCTGCAATTCGCGCCAGCGCGCCATCCAGCGCGTCAAAGGGGCCGGAGAGAAGGAACAACCATCCCCCGTAAGAGATATGACCTGTTGCAACGGCAGCTCCGGCGGCGGATGCTATGAAGAAGCCGATCAAGGACAGGAGGTTGGGTTGTACGCCAAGTCTGGCCAACAGACTAGAAAGAGGGTCAAGTATGACGCCTGCCCAGCCTTTTACCCAACTCGTGAGTGTCCAGTATTCACGGTTTATCCCTGAAGAGGTTTGATCTTCACCCTTGTTCTTGGACTCCTCCAAGCTTAATCCTTTCGCCTGCCTGCAAGAAGGGCTCGGTAATCCTGAATCCCTCACCATCAGAAAACTGCTATTCGCGGCTACACCGTCAACCTT
>DAOVEU010000359.1:0-3083 GCA_030668805.1 Desulfobacterales bacterium | reverse complement strand
GTTTGTCCATAATCAACCCTCTCTTTAAGCTCCTTACCGCACTTGAAGAAGGGTAGCTTCTTGGGTGGCACCTGCTTGGGTTCCCCGGTCCTGGGATTCCTGCCCACATAGCCTTTGTAATCCTTCACATAGATGCTGCATAGGCCCCTGATTTCGACCCTCTCGCCACTTGCAAGGGCGTCGGACATTTCATTAAAGAACAGATCAATGACCTGTTTGGCCTGGGCTCTTGTGAGGCCGGTTTCCGCTTTCAGGATTTCTATGAGTTGGGTTTTGGTCATGATGGTCCCCCTTGAAATATCAGTTAAATCAAGCTCATAAAGCATTATTGATGCGATGTCAAGGGATACTGAGGAGTTACAGGACTAAGCAATATTCTGTTATTTTCATTATCAATCTGTATCTTGTACTTATTCATGAAATCCATGCCCAGAATGCCATCAAATCTTCTTTCTTCTCCGGGCGGCAGATCTATTATTGCTACACGGAGGTTGTTTTGGATCAGATTTCCCACCTGAATAGAATCCAGCGTTGCCAATTGCGCCTGGATGTCCATGGACATCGTTTTCAGTGTGATAGAATTACCCGGTTCTCCTTCCAACTGAACCCTCCGTGCCAGTTCTCTTGAAAGAACGGTGATTCCGGCACCGGTATCGACCAGCATCCTGGCCTCGAGGAAGGCGTTCAACACGACAGGCACCATAATATGCCCGTCCACGGGCAGAAACCTGACAACGGTCATCACCTCCTCGCTTGATTCCCGGCCTGTCTCCTCACCGGCTGGCCCCGCTGTTTCCTTTTCATCTTCAGGGGGTATTTCCTTTTCCACCCCTTCGGCAGGAGCTTGCCCCTCTACTTTTTCCTCAGACAGCCTTTCCACGTCGGACGGAGAACAATATACATAGATGTTGTAAACTTGCCTGTCGGCTTCGGAAGCATATTTGAGGAACCTGGCGAATTCCTGATAGGCCAACTCGTAATTGGCCTGGCGGCAGTAAATCGCACCAAGACAGTAGTAGGCGGGCGCAAATTCAGGGTCCAGTTCTATGGCCTTGTGATAGCACTCTGTTTCAGCCTCAGATTCATCATCCAGCACTCTGCCTTTTTCAAACCATTCTCTGGCCGTGTATATCGCACCTTGCCGGTCACGACAGAACTCGGCCTTTTGCTGATCTGAGGAGGTGCTGCCGCTTGTTTCATCCCCACTGAGGCGCTTATCTTCACGTCTGTCAGGCTTGAAGGATTCCTCTTGTGACTGACTTCGAGGGCGGTGATCAGTTTTTCTTCGGGAGTGCAGTTTGTTTCCGGATAGAAGTCGGGAGGGACTCCTTCCAGGCAGCGTGACGTCCTTTAGTTGAGCCCTGTTCTCCCTGTAACCGTATTTACCGACCGGCTCAGGAGTTTCGACATGACGGAAGGAGTTGATATACTTCGCAACAGAGAGCGCTACAATGCCTGTCAAGGCAATGACTATCCATACCTTATACTGCCTTTTCCTTCTTTGCCGGAGATATCTCCCAATGCTAGTGCCACAGAGCGCACAATATATGTCATCCGGTTGGCTAAATCCGCACTTTGGGCATATCATCTTGCCAAATCTTTTTTATCAGTGGTGTTGAGACCTCAGATGCTGTGATTACTGTAGACGCCCGCGTGGGCGTAACCTTTAGAAATAGTATTCTTATTTGACACTATATTCTCTTAAGTGTCAACATTGAAAAACAAGATAACAATTAAAGGTTTCCTCTGACCATGCCGATAAAATAATCAAAACACAAAACAAAGACGGCTGTGAAAAAAGCAAACCTCTCGAAAGAGTGGGACGCAAAGCCTCCGGTCCTGTTTTTGCGGGATAGCGGGGTTACCCAACCATTGCTGAATACTTGGGCCCATTCTTTCGTGAGAGGAATGGGCTTTTTTTTCAAGGAGGTAGACAATGATAGCAGGGATCGGTACTGTGGCAAACTTGAATCAAGATAATCCGCACGCTGCCCAAGGCCAAATAGAGGGGCCTCACGGGACGGCAGAGGATGTCGCTGAAGGGAAGGTTAACCCCGTAGAATCACTTGATACTTTGTCTGATGAATCCGATTTGAATGAGGAAACTCATTCACAAGACGTGCCCAATCGGGATTCAGGAGAAGAACGTATCATTGACCTCCTGGGTTAGCGTAGCGCTCTTTAAAGATGAGTATCAAGCCTTTCTGGGCCAGGGTTTACGTCAAACGGTTTGTTGAGTTCATCGGGTTTATCGGGTTCATTGAGTTAACCCAACAAACACAACAAACACAAATAACTCAATAAACTTGTCTGTCTGTAACGAGCAGCGTAACCGACCCGCCTGCCAGCGCCACGCTCGCCGGGCAAGCGGTTGGCATAAAGCTGACCTCACGTAGGGGCGGCCTGCCCTGGCGCGACAGAAGATAGAGAATGCCCCGGAGAGAAAAACCCGGTCTGGGCCAGGGGTTTATCCCGCCCGGCTGGCAATGGCGGGCAGGTAGCCGTTGTGGGAGGGGCTTTCAGCCCCGATTGTCGCGGCAGGAATGCCGCTCCCACGAGCAGCGTAACCGATAGACCGTAGACGTTAACTTGAGTGGTTATCCCATTGGGAGGTATAGCTCTACAGTATCGCCGCCCCCCTCTTTGACCTTGATTTCGATACGCCCCTTGTGGGCCTCTATGATCTTTCGGGCCATGGGAAGGCCCAGGCCGGCGCCAAAAGTCTTGGCGGAAAGATTCGAATGGAGCAGGGCATCTCGGATATCATCAGGTAAGGGACGTCCATTGTTCGAGATAGCGATGGAGACTTGCCTGGTGGGCAACAAGGGTTGAACGGACACGGTTACCGTGCCACCGGCCCGACGAATCATGCGAATGGCGTTTCTTAAAAGCTGCCGTAAGACCTTGGTGATCCCGGCAGCATCCACAGGCACCAGTACTGGTTTTTTGGGGAAATCCCAGATGACATTGATCTTCTCGCGATCGAAAACCTCCTTGAATCGATCCAAGACCTCCTCCAGGATTGAAACGATGTCTTTATCAGCAACCACAGGTTCGTAATCCTGGCAGTATTCCATAATCTC
>DAOVEU010000041.1:0-9206 GCA_030668805.1 Desulfobacterales bacterium | reverse complement strand
TGGCAAACATGGCCGTACTGTCCACAGCCCCTGCCTGCTCATGAATGTACTTCCGTACAGCGTCAACTGTGTGTGACACCTTGAAGTCGTTGGGATAAAGCTCAATACCCTGATCAGCCAACGCCCTTGACTTCTCACGTCTCTGGCGGATTACTTAACTAGTTTCGTCCATAGTGCTATAGCATTTCGGATTTCGGATTTGGGATTTGGGTTGTGCGTCATTTCGATGCAAAATAGACTGCCAATTTGCCTCCTTAATCAATTGACAATCTTCAATCGACAATCTTCAATGATTCAAGATTCGCGATTGAGCTAACGTATTTGCCTGGAGGTGTCAAGATAAAAGGCCCGGCGGGTCTATTCTGTTGAGGTATAGGAGGTATAGGGTGAAGGTGCTTCCTTGGCCCTGTTGACAGGGTGTCCAGGGATATTTGGATATAGGCAAACTCAATATTCCATCATGAGCGCAGGCTTCACTTCGTGTCCAGTATTCCAGCATTCCCTGGCCCAGACCAGGTTTTTCTTTCAGAGGCATTGTCCAACTTCTGTCGCGCCAGGGCGGGCCAATTGTGAGCGAAGCGAACTAAGAGTTCCTTAGAAGTAACTCCAGTCACCGCCCTATCCGCCAACTATGCTCGCCATCTTGAAAATAGGCAAATACATGGAAACAACCAGCCCACCGATGGTAACACCCAAAAAGGCCATCATAAACGGCTCAATCATAGCGGTCAGATTCCCAACTGCAGCATCTACCTCATCATCGTAAAAATCGGCTATTTTTCCCAGCATGGCATCCAGGGCCCCTGTAGACTCTCCCACTGCCACCATCTGACACACCATGGACGGAAACACCCCGCTCTCACTCATGGGGTCTGCCATCGTGCGCCCCTCTGTGATAGCCGATTGGACCTTGTAGATAGCCGCTTCAACGGTCTTGTTGCCCGCCGTCTTTGCCACTATGTCCAGTGCCTCCAAAATGGGCACCCCGCTGCTGATCATGGTGCTCATGGTCCGCGTAAACTTGGCCACGGCGACCTTGCGCAAGAGGGGGCCGAAGACAGGCAGCTTGAGCATAATGTCGTCCACCAACACACGTCCCTTTTCAGTGGAATAAAACCGCTTGAATGCAAAAACAAAAAGCACGACTGCGCCGATTATGTAATGGATATTGCCTTTGACAAAGTTGCTAATGCCCACCACGATCTGGGTAGGGACTGGAAGGGCCCCCCCAAAATCAGCAAACATCTTCTGAAAAACCGGGATTACAAAGACCAAGATCACACCGACCACGAGAGCGGCGATAACAAGGACAATAATGGGATAGGTCATGGCTCCCTTGACCTGTTTCTTCAGTTTCATGGCCTTTTCCATGTAACCGGAAAGGCGATCCAAGATTGTATCTAAGATGCCGCCCACTTCGCCGGCTGCAACCATGTTAACAAACAGGTCGTCAAAAATATTGGGGTATTTTCCTAGGGCATCCGCAAGGGTTGAGCCTTGTTCCACAGAGTCCTTGATCTCCTTCAAGGTTTTCTTAAAGGTTTTGTTCTCTTGCTGGGAGTACAGAATATCAAGGCTCTGAATCAGCGGGAGTCCGGCATCGATCATGGTTGCAAATTGTCTTGCAAACACCACCACCTCGGCTGTTTGTACCTTGGGTTGCATGAAGGAGACATTTTCAAAAAGATCCTTCGACTTTTGCTTTATCTTCGTAGGTTTTATCTGCATACGACCCAGTTGCGCACGCACTGCCCTCTCATGAGGGGCCTCTATTTCACCCTTCTGGGTTGTCCCCTTCCTGTCTTCTCCTTTCCAAATAAAGACCGGCATAGTTCACCTCATTCTATGATTGACGATTTTCGATTGACGATTGACTATTTGAAGAACAAGCTCTTGATTCTTGAATTGTAAATACTTAATTTATCATCAGTGTTCCTCAAATACAACAGTAGCTTCCGTCCTCGTGTCCATCCATGAATGTCATGCAAAAAGCCGGCCACTCAACAGGTTTTCAATTCACAAATGGCGGATTTCTCGATAAGCAAGGCCGCTCTGGTGGAATAGCGTTGCCATAAAGTGTACAAAATCTTGTTGACAAGCCCAAAATGGGTTGATAAGAACGCCAAGGTTTTTGCTATCGAAGGGGGGTGATTCCGATGGTTTGTACAAGTGTAAAGAAAGGGTTGGAGTGCATCTTTATGACCAAGAAAGGTTGTTCCTTTAATGGTGGGGTTTGCCACCAAATCGTGGAGGAATGTCATGGATGTAGCCGAGCTTCAGAGTTCGTTTCCGGCTGGTATTGCACGGCCTGTCCGGATCCTTTGGTCAAGTGGAGAAATGGCGATTGCAACTTCGCCACCCACGTTACAAAGGAAACCCAGACCAAAAATACCAGGATCAATCCACTCAAGGCATCCAAGAGAAAAGCCCGCTAGGTTTAGACATCAGTGGTCAGTGGTCAGTCAACGGTCATTGACTACTGGTCACTGTCCACTGACTAAACCAGCTTCCCAAGAGCATCCTCTATTCTGTCGAGCCCTTCCTTTATGGTTCCAAGACCTGTTGCATAGGAAAATCTTATAAAACTGTCATCACCAAAGGCTATTCCTGGTACCAGGGCCACCCGTGCTGCGGCTAAAAGGTGCTCACAAAGGCCGGCGGAACCCTTTATGGTTGTTCCTTCCGTCTTGGCACTGAAATAATAGCTGAAATTCGGAAATGCATAGAAGGCCCCGCCAGGCACATTGCAATGGACTCCTGTAATGGCATTCAAGCGCTGTAATAGGTATCTCCGCCGCTCGTCAAAGGCCTGGACCATGGTTTGGATGAAACCTTGTGGTCCGTTCAAGGCCGCAACCGCAGCCTTCTGTGCTATGGAGTTGGGGTTTGAGGTGCTCTGGCTCTGGATTTTTGTCATCCCTGCAATGACTTCACGCGCTCCGGCCACATATCCGATGCGCCAGCCCGTCATCGCATAGGTCTTGGATAGCCCATTTACGACAAAGGTCTTAGATTTTACCTCCTCACTCACCTGGGCAATGCTGCAAAAGGATCTATCGTCAAAGATCAGTTTTTCATAGATTTCATCTGAAACGACCCCAATATCATATTTTAAGATCACCTTGGCCAAGGCATCCAACTCGGATTCGGTGTAGACCGAACCAGTCGGGTTGGAAGGGCTGTTGAGAATCAACAGTTTTGTTCGAGGCGTAATGGCCGTCTCAAGAGACTCTGGCGACAATTTAAAATCATCTGCTTCCCCTGTTCTAACAATCACAGGATCAGCACCAGCAAGAATCACAATCGGTGGATAGGATACCCAGTACGGCGCCGGGATTATCACCTCATCGCCCGGGTTTAACAATGCCTGAGCCAGGTTGTAGAGAATGTGTTTTCCTCCGCAGGAAACCATTACCTCGTCACGTTCGTAACTGAGGTTGTTATCGCGCCGAAATTTTTCTATGATAGCATCTTTAAGCTCAGGAATACCACCCACGGCCGTATATCGTGTAAATCCATCCTCCATGGCCCGCATGGCCTCATCCCTGATGTGTCTGGGGGTATCAAAATCGGGTTCTCCAACACCGAAGCTGATCACATCCACACCAGCCTGTCTCATGGACACAGCCTTTGCGTTTATGGCCAGGGTAGGAGACGGCTTGATCGCCTTGATTCGTTCGGATAAGAACATTAGCCCCTCCTCAATCTCCTCGAACCTTTTCTCTTGACCGAGGGTATGAGCCTGCTTAAAATGAGAATTTAGTCCATGTTTTTCGTGAATCGTGTAATCGTGAATCGGACAACGAATAACGATTCCCGAATAACGAAACGTCCAGTACCAAAGATTGAATCAAAAGGCAATTCCTTTGAAAAAGAAAGGGTGGCCCAGCTATTCTATGCTGAAGATCAGAAGTACCCGCATTACCATGGCAGGGAAATGGATATTCTACTATGTCCTGATAGGACTCATTGCCGGTTTGGGCGCTATGGCCTTTCAGTGTCTATGCCACATGGGCTCGCATATCTTCATGGATCAAATGGCAGGCTACCGCCCGCCCCCGCCTGCTGGAGAGCCTCACCTTTTCCACCCCACGGACACACCCTTTAATCGCTGGATGCTCTTCTTTCTCCCGGCTCTGGGAGGCATTATAAGCGGATGGCTTGTGTATACCTTTGCACCCGAGGCAGAAGGCCATGGCACGGATGCGGCCATCGATGCCTATCACAATAAGGGCGGGTTTATCCGAGGAAGAATACCTTTTATCAAGACCATCGCCTCTGCGATCACCATAACCTCTGGCGGCTCAGGAGGTCGCGAGGGGCCCATCGCTCAAATCGGGGCCGGATTTGGCTCGTTCCTTGCGACAAAGTTGAAACTCTCTGATCGGCAGCGTCGCATCATGTTGGCGGCAGGCATAGGAGCAGGCGTGGGAAGCATCTTTCGGGCACCCCTTGCCGGGGCCCTCTTTGCGGCCGAGGTGCTCTACCGTGACCCGGAATTTGAATCAGAGGTGATCATCCCGGCTGGCATCTCTTCGGTCGTTGCCTACTGCCTCTTCTGCCTCTTCTTTGGATGGGGTTCGCTATTTGAATCTCAGGATTTTGTTTTTCAAAACCCCTTGGAACTGGGGCCTTACATTGTGCTTGCATTCGTCTTGGTTGGAGGGGGGATACTGTATATCAAGTCCTTTTATGGCGTCCAACGCATCGCCAGGGCCGTAAAGATCCCAAATCATATCAAGCCGGCCATTGGAGGCCTGTGTACAGGAGCCATCGGTTTTTTTCTCCCGGAAACCTTGTCCTTTGGATACGGCTTTGCTCAAATGGCCCTGGACAATCAACTGCCCACACTTCTTCTCCTCGGCATAGCCATAGGAAAGATATTCACCACCTCTTTTTCCATCGGTTCCGGGGGCAGCGGTGGTGTCTTTGGCCCGTCTGTTGTCATCGGCGCAGCCTTGGGAGGGGCAGTGGGCAGGATTTTCCATGCCATTGTACCAGGGATTGTGACACAGCCTGGGGCCTTTGTGGTGGTTGGCATGGCGGGGTTCTTTGCCGCTGTTTCCAACGCTCCAATCTCAACCATTATCTTTGTTAGCGAGATGACGAATTCATATCATCTGCTGCTGCCCAGCCTGATGGTCTGCTCCCTTGCTTTCTTGCTTTCACGGAAATGGACCATTTATGTAAAGCAGGTACGAACCAAGATAGACTCCAATGCACACCGCGGAGACTTTTTTGTTGACGTTCTTGGCACCATTCGGGTGAAAGAACTTATGCCTCAGGTGAGAAAGGTCGAATTGGTCCCTGAAGATATGCCGTTTTCGGCTTTCAGAAAGATGTTTTCTTCGACCGATCAGCATTACTTCCCGGTGGTGAACAAGGAAAACAGGCTGACGGGCATTTTCTCCATTAACGATATTCGAGGCATCCTCTTCGATCAGGCAATTGGCGATCTTGTGGTCATGGAAGATATCGCCAACCCGGATATCATCGTCACAACACCCTCTGAAGATCTGAATGAAGTACTCAAGAAATTTACCATTCGCAACCTTCACAGGCTCCCTGTTGTCAAGGAAGAAGACCACACGATTTTGATAGGGATGCTAGATCGCAGGGAGGTCATCCAGTATTACAACCAGAAGGTTCAAGAAATCAAATCGACATACCATAGAGTCGAGATAGAATCAGATCGTGAAGTCAGCCAACTAAAAAACATACCCGTAGGCCGGGCTATGAGGCGAGAAAGAGAAACGATCCGGTCAGATATGCCACTCAGACAACTCAGGGAATTCGTATACCACAGCAAGTTTAATACCTTTCCTGTAGTTGATGCCCCGGGCCAGTTGATCGGTATACTTTCCTTATCCGACTGCCAGAAAACCTTTGATGAAAATGCCGAGAAGACGTTGACCGCGGAAGACATTGCCACGCGTGATGTGGTAACTGTGACCGATGATGACAGTCTATTTTTAGCCCTGACGAGAATTATCCAAGGAGATTTTTCCATTCTCCCTGTGGTGAACAAACAGAATCCAAAACACCTCACGGGAGTTATCAGCCGAAGGGATATCATGTCTGCCTATGACGATATTGTCATCAGGAAGGTCCTGATAGACGAGTCAGCGGCCTGAAGTGTACTTCACTTCCCTTAAGAACAAGCCATGGGCAGGGGCTGTTATCCCGGCTTGTTTGCGGTCTTTTGATATCAGAATATTCTCAAAGGCTTCTGCTGAGATCTTCCCCAGTCCCACATCAACAAGGGTTCCCACTATGTTTCGTGCCATGTGCCGCAGGAACCCGTCGGCTTCAATACTGAAGACCACGTAACAATCCGCATCCTTTCCGGTCAGGCTTACATCTATTGCGGTCCGAACGGCATGGGATCGGGGGCTACCAGCTCCCTCGAAGGCTGAAAAGTCGTGCTCACCCTTCAGGCAAAGTATAGCTGTCCTCATCGCATCGAGGTCAAGGGGTTTTCTGATGTGCCACGCATACTGCCTGAAGAGAGCAGCCGGGGTGGGCCGATTCAAGATACGGTAATCGTAGACCTTGCTCCAAGCATCGTATCGAGCATGAAACGTCTCGTCAACCGCTGCACAATCTTTGATGACAATATCTGGAGGAAGGAGGCTGTTCAGGCCTTTTGCAAAGACATCAGACGTGAGTCTCGTCTCCAGGCAAAAGCTCGCCACCTGGCCTGTGGCATGTACTCCGGCATCGGTTCGTCCGGAACCAATCAGCGTGACGGGCTGTTCTGTCATCGTCTTCAGCGCATCCTCTATGGTCCCCTGGATCGTACATGTATTACTCTGACGCTGCCAGCCATGATAGCCTGTGCCGTCATATTCGATAATGAGCTTGAAGTTCTGCAATAGAATCAAGTGACTAAAGTGCCTAAAATGCCTAAAATGCCTAAAATTAAAGGAACAAAACTACATTTTAAAAAAGCTTCTACAAATCCTCAACTTTAGCTCACTTTAGGCACTTTAGTTGTAGGGTCGGGTTTTATACCCGACCGGGATTGCGGTGGCATGTAAAATGCCACCCTACGTGGGAACTCTAAATAGGAAAAGGGACCTGATCCAGGCCTGCTGTCTCGGCGAGTCCGACCATGATATTCATATTCTGGACAGCTTGACCAGAGGCCCCTTTGACAAGGTTGTCAATCGCTGAGATCAGAACCAGACGCCTGGTCCGCTCGGCCACCTGAAATCCCACATCGCAGTAGTTGGTGCCTCTTACGTACATGGTGTTCGGGAATTTGCCCCTCGGGCAGATCCGGACAAAAGGCTTGTCCGCATAAAAGGAATCAAGGTAGGAAGCCACATCCTGGGTCGACACATCCTCCTTCAACCCAACGTAGATCGTAGTTAGCATCCCCCTGGTCATGGGCACCAGGTGCGGCGTGAAAGTTATGTGGATAGTGCGCTCCGCAAAGAGGCTCAAGACCTCGTCCATCTCCGGGTTATGGCGGTGCTCGGCCACTTTGTACGCCTTAAAGCCTTCATTCACCTCACAAAAATGCGTTGCCAGACTGACGGAACGTCCGGTGCCACTCGTGCCTGACTTGGAATCCGCAATAATGCTCTCAGGGTCAATAAACGGGGCCTTGATTAACGGCAGCAGAGGGAGAAGGACGCTTGTGGGATAACAACCCGGGTTCCCAACCAGAGAGGCTTTTTGAATATCGTCAAAACAGATCTCAGGAAGCCCGTAGACCGCTGTTGCAAGCAAATCCTTGGCCTGATGGGGCTCATACCAGGCCTCATACAGGGCAGGGTCCTTGAACCTAAAATCCGCGCTCAGGTCAATGACCTTTTTCCCCCGGTCAATGAGTCCGGGCACAACCCCCATGGATGCCTTGTGCGGAAGCGCCGTAAATATGACGTCGGCCGCCTCGGATAAAGCCTCTTCTGAAAAGGCCTGGCAGGTCAAATTCACAATCCCGGCCATGGCAGGATAGATATCGGAAAAGGGTCGTCCAGCATACTGGCGAGAGATAATCATCGTCAGTTCTGCATCGGGATGGCCTGACAAAATCCTTACCAGCTCCGCACCTGCATAGCCGGTCCCACCAATAACTGCCACATTAAGCATGTTACCTCCAGGAAAAGTGAACTAAAATGCCCTATAGTGGTTTATTGGTTAAGTTGTCGATTGGTTGAGTGGTTACCGACTTAACTGCTTAACTACTTAACTACTTAACAACTTAACTACTTAACTACTTAACTACTTAACTACTTAACTACTCAACTACTTAACAACTCAACCAAATTCAGAATATGTTAAGGAAATTCCTTTGTCAAATCAAAACGCAATTGCCGCCGTTTGCCAAATGCGGGGTATTTCGAGATTTATACACTGCTATGAATAAATCCGAATATCCAATTTCGTATTTTCCAGATTGTCCGGGTTAGGTGATTAAGGGTAAGCTTTACAGTTTGGGCTTGACCGCGGATAGGAAAAAAGGGTTGGAGGTGGGAGAAAAACAGGCAAGCAAGGTCATGGACAAAAGTTGTCACTCGTGTCCATTACTTGAATCGATATGTAATTCTCCCCCGGGACAAGTCATACGGTGAGAGTTCTACAGTTACAAGGTCTCCGGGCAGGATTTTGATAGAGTACTTCCGCATCTTTCCACAGGGATGGGCCAGCACCTGATGCTTATTCTCCAACTCCACCTTATAGGTGCCGTGCGACATGTTCTGAATGACCTTGCCCTTTACCTCGATGGCTTCTTCTTTTGCCATAATCAATTCACCTCCTTTTCTAGCCGTCTATATAGGCTAAGATCTTAAAATTTGTGTCAAGTTTTTGTAATACACTCAGGTCGAAGAGATCAGCAGATACTGGATTCTGGTCCCTGGATACTGGATAAAACAAGGAACGCCTTTTTTTGTCTATCCAGCATCCAGCATCCAGCATCCAGCATCTGCCACAAGTGAGATCATAGCATTCTCATTTCATAATAGACTCCGTAACCCCAAAATGTTTTTCTTAAGGAGTATACCTATCGCTTTGAATACTGGAAACGAGCACGTGCGCCCTTTTGCCCGTATTTTTTCCTCTCTTTCACCCTGGCATCACGCCTGACAAGGCCTGCCTTCTTCAGTATTGGCCTGAACTCTGGATTGAACTGAAGCAAAGTCTTCGTAATACCATGCCGAATGGCGGCCGCCTGTCCGGAAACACCGCCACCCGTG
>DAOVEU010000276.1:0-3811 GCA_030668805.1 Desulfobacterales bacterium | reverse complement strand
TCGATTTCGACTCGGTTCTGTGGGTGGGTTACCGGCCCGGTGTGCGGGACAATCCCGGAAGCACAGCCGCAGAAGCGGTGGAGGACCTTCTTCGTATCCGTTTGAAACCGCACGAGGCGATCTATACCTCAAAAAGGTATTGCCTGAAGGGAGGCAACCTCTCCCTTGACGACGCAGACCGCATCGCCCGGGAGCTTCTCGCCAATGACATTATCCAGGAGTATAAGGTTTTTTCCAAAAAGGACTGGGACCTGGAGACTGGTATCGGGATCATCATCCCGAAGGTGCGCCTGGATCATAAACCGACCGTCACTGTGATCCCTATCCATAGCGACGAAGCCCTCATGCGTGTCAGCAAGGAGCGCGGCCTGGCCCTGAACCCAAATGACGTCTCTACGATTCGGGCCTATTTTCTCAGAGACAATGTGCTGGCAGAGCGCCGGGCCTTCGGTCTTTCAGCCCCCACCGATCTTGAGTTGGAATACATCTCCCAGGCCAGAAGCGATCATTGCAACCACAACACCTTTAAGGGCCTGTTCCGCTACCGCGACCTTGCCGCTGGCAAAAGCGAGGTTGTGGACAACCTCTTTGCAACCTGTATCGAAGCCCCCACCCTGGCCATTCAAAAGCAAAAGCCCTGGGTGATCTCGGTCCTCTGGGACAATGCGGGCATTGGCCGCTTTAATGATGACTACCACTATGTGATCACCGGCGAAACCCACAACTCCCCGTCCAATATGGAGGCCTACGGCGGTGCCATCACCGGGATCGTCGGGGTCTACCGCGACCCCATGGGAACGGGCAAGGGCTCAAAGCTGATCATGGGGATGTACGGATACTGTGTGGGGCCCCGGGACTATCAGGGGGAACTCAAACCCCATCTTCATCCCAAACGTCTCCTGGATGGCGTCATCGAAGGGGTGCGCGACGGAGGGAACAAGAGCGGCATTCCCACGCCCTACGGACAGGTCTGGTTTCACGAGGGATACCTGGGCAAGTGCCTGGTCTTTGTCACTGCCATCGGCCTGATGCCATCGCAGATCAAAGGAGAGCCTGCTGAGGAGAAGACAACCTCCCCTGGTGACCTGATCATCATGTGTGGGGGCCGTGTGGGAAAGGACGGTATCCACGGCGTGACCGCGGCATCCGAGAGCTTCTCTGCCGATACCCCTGCAGGTCATGTCCAGATTGGAGATCCTTACACACAAAAGAAAATGCACGATTTTCTCCTGGAGGCGCGTGATCAGGGGCTCATTGCCTTTATCACGGACAATGGCGGCGGCGGACTCTCCTCATCTATCGGGGAATCAGCCTGCTTCAGCAACGGGTGTGTGGTTGAGCTGGAAAAAGTCCCTCTAAAGTATGAGGGTCTGGACCAGTGGGAGATCTGGGTTTCTGAATCCCAGGAGCGCATGACGGTTGCCATTAAGCCAGAGCACGGAGAACGATTCATGGCCCTTTCCGAAAAACACGCAGTGGAATCAACAGTCATCGGTCACTATACGGACTCCGGCAAACTCCATATCACCTATGATGGTCAGACGTGTGCCTATGTACATATCGATCTTCTGACCTCGCAGTTTCCCCGGTGGACTTTTGAAGCCGAATGGACCCCTCCGGAGATGCGAGGGCTTTTCGAACCGGTGCTGAGTGAACCAGAAGATCGATCCGGCTTACTGCTGGACATTCTTTCTCGACCCAATATCTCTTCCAAGGAGTGGATTATCCGGCAGTACGACCATGAGGTGCAAGGGACAAGCGTAATCAAGCCCCTTGTCGGAAAGGATTATGATGTAATAAGCGATGCGGTTGTCATCCGGCCCGTACTGGAATCGCTCGAGGGTCTGGCCGCGGCCCAGGCCCTGCTGCCAACCTATTCCCAGATCGACACCTACCACATGGCGGCCTGCACCATTGATGAGGCAGTGCGGCGCATAGTCGCCGTGGGTGGGGACCCGGACCGTATTGGTGGTGTGGACAATTTTTGCTGGCCCACCATACAGTATGACCCAATCGACAATCCTGATGGCAAGTACAAGGCCGCACAACTTGTCCGGGCCAACTGGGCCTTGAGGGATGTTTGCACGGCTTACGGTATGCCGCTCCTTTCAGGAAAAGACAGCATGTACGTAGACGGCCACCTCAAGGGCCGATACGGTGAGACCCACAAGGTCTCTGCCCTACCCACATTGCAATTTTCCTGCACCAGTGTCATTTCAGACATTACCCGCTGTGTGACCATGGACTGCAAGTTTGCAGGCGACCTTGTCTATGTGCTGGGTGAAACTAGGAATGAGCTGGGTGCATCTGAATATTATGAACACTTCGGATATGTAGGGCTGCGCGTGCCTGAACTCCGGCCCGAGTCCTCGATGAAACTCTATCGAGCTTTGAGCCGGGCCATCCAGGAGGAGTTGGTGGCATCTTGCCACGGCATCTATCGTGGGGGACTGGGGGTGCACCTGGCCCTGGTGGCCATGGGGGGCAGCCTCGGAATGGAGATTGACCTTTCCAGAGTACCTACAGCGGGAGCCGAGCAAGACGATTTCATTCTCTATTCAGAGACCCCTGGCCGATTTATTGTAACCATTGACCCTGCGAACCGTGCTTCCCTTGAAGCCCTTTTTGGCGATTTGCCTTACGCTTGTGTCGGCAGTGTCTCAAGCGGGACCGATTTCGTAATCAACGGCCTGGCAGGAAAACCAGTGATTCATCTGCCGATTTCGGAACTGAAGGCAGCCTGGAAACGCCCTTTTGGATCGCTGATATGAGAGCAACAGTTAAGCGCTTAATAATGAGATTCGTGCCTTAATCCCCTCCCCCTTGACGGGGGAGGGTTAGGGTGGGGGTGAAAAAGATATGGAATTCCGCTGAGTTTCAAACGTGTTCCCCCTCCCCCCAACCCCCTCCCTGGCCCAGACCTGGATCAGTGGCGTGCTAGCTCATAATAAGGCGTCGCGCCAGGGCGGGCCCGCCAGGGGAGGGGGAGTTTCTGGATGGACACTAGCCAGGCATTGGCCAGGGTTTCTCTTTTTATCTTGTTTCGTGCTTTGCGGCTTTTCGCCTTGAGAAGAGGCAGGTTTTCGTGTTTTCGTGATTATTTTTTTGTTCCGGCCTGTCCGGGTTAGATGGTGGACTATTTCCATATGACACGCAGTGAAACCCAAAATAGGAGTGTTCATGCCTTGGTCCTCACCGGCTATGGCCTGAATTGCGACTTTGAGACCGCGTATGCCTTCGAACTGGCCGGGGCGGTTTCGACTCGTGTTCATATTAACGCCCTTATTTCAGGAGAAACCTCCCTCAAAGAGTATGACATCCTTGTGTTTGATGGGGGTTTTAGCTGGGGAGATGACCATGGGGCCGGCGTGCTTGAAGCAGTGCGCATCAGATCCAACATCAGCGAGGCGCTCTTCGAATTCATAGAGGCAGGAAAGCTTATCCTTGGGATCTGCAACGGATTCCAGGCCCTGGTGAATCTGGGGCTTCTTCCCGGCTTTGACGGGGATTATGAGACACGACAAGTTGCCCTTACGTTCAATGATTGCGGAAATTTCAGGGACGACTGGGTGCCCCTTTTGGGAAACCCTGATTCTCCTTGTGTCTTCACCAAAGGGGTGACCCGGACAGAGCTTCCCATACGGCACGGTCAAGGGAAATTCTATGCATCTCCCGAGGTGATCAAACGTCTGATTGATAATGGGCAGGTGGTTTTCCAGTATGCTACCCCAAAGGGGGAGCCTGCACAGGGACAATTTCCGTTCAATCCCAACGGCTCAGTTCATGACATTGCCGGGATATGTGATTCGAC
>DAOVEU010000214.1:0-4476 GCA_030668805.1 Desulfobacterales bacterium | reverse complement strand
ATTATCTGAAAAAGCACATAAGCGCCTCAATGTTGCCAGACTGTCCCTGCAACGTCATTTGTAAGTTTTGAGCTACATATAGTGCTTGACATAATCAAAACATACGATATATGGTGTCACTAAATGACGTTGTAAAGCTATTCACCATTATGATATATGAGGAAACTCAAAGCCACAAAGGCCGGGACTTCCTATGAAGACCGCCTTTCTTTATTCCGAAAAATATTTTGCATATGACTACGGGGCGAGTCATCCCCTTAAGATTGAACGGTTGCGTCTCACCTATGAGCTTTGCATAGCGTACGACCTTTTTAGCCTTCCTGATACAGGCCTGATTGAAACCAGACCTGCATCCGAATCCGAGCTCCTCCGTTTTCATACACCCGAATATATTGAAGTCTTGAAGAGGGCCGGTTGGGGCCAGATCAGCGGGGATTTTTCATACGGCCTCGGGCCAGGGGACAACCCTGTCTTTCCGGGGCTGTGGGAGTGGTCCCAGCTTCATACGGGCGCATCCCTTCAGTGTGCTGAACTGGTCTCCGGCGGCAAGGCCCGGATTGCCTTTAACATCGCAGGCGGCCTCCACCATGCTGGCGCCAGACAGGCATCGGGCTTTTGCTATGTCAACGACCCCGTCCTGGCGATCTACCACTTTGTTGACAGGGGAAAGCGCGTCCTCTATCTGGACATAGATGCCCACCACGGCGACGGGGTCCAATGGGCATTCTATGAAGATCCCAGGGTGTTGACGGTCTCGTTTCATCAGGATGGGCGTACCCTGTTTCCCGGCACCGGTGGGCTCAGCGAGATAGGTCGTGGAAAGGGTTTGGGTTATGCCGTGAACATACCCATGCTCCCCGGGACAGATGACCAAGTATTCTGGGAAGGTTTTAAGTCGGTCGTCCCCGTGCTCATGGAACTGTTCAACCCGGATGTGGTGGTCTCTCAACTTGGAGTAGATACATTCCTGGATGATCCGCTGGCTGCACTCGAACTCACCACCAACGGATTCTGCAAGGCCATCGCCTACCTGACCGAGCAAGGACTCCCCTGGGTGGCCCTGGGAGGAGGTGGCTACAACTCTTCTAATGTGGCGCGTGCATGGACATTAGCGTGGGCCATCATGAACGGAGTGGATCTGCCTGATGATCTTCCCGAGTCTATGGTGAAACTTCTGTCTGCTGGGGGCCTCCGTGGTCAAGAACTTCGAGACCCTGAACATCAAAGCCCCTGGCAGGAGAAATGCCGCCGCCATATGCAAGAATGCCTGGAGTACCTGGAGACAAAGGTCTTTACGAAAATCAAAGAGGAGGATGTCGTCTAGAAAATGCGCATCTGTGTAATTGACGGCCAGGGTGGAGGTATAGGAAGCGCCATCATCAAAAAACTCAGGGAAGCCTTTGACGAATCAGTGAAGATTATTGCCCTCGGGACAAACGCCATTGCCACAGCCCAAATGCTCAAGGCGCGGGCAAACCGGGGGGCTTCCGGAGAAAATGCCATTGTCCGTATGGTTTCGCAGACCGATCTTATTGTGGCTCCCATAGGGATCGTGATGGCTCATGCTATGATGGGCGAGGTCACACCAAGGATTGCCGAGGCCGTGGCCGGGTGCCTGGCCAAAAAGTTCCTCATCCCACTCACCCAGGAAAGAGTGGAAATTGTCGGGATGCCGCCCACTCCACTCCCTCCACTCATCGAAACTTTAATCGAAAAACACTTAAAGGAGCTGATATCTGAAGATGTGTGAAGCCAATGCCTACATAATCCGCGATGGTGAGGAAGAACTTGTGATGGAGGCAGTAGACAAGGTTGAACCGGAAAATGACGGGCTCCGGCTGGTGAATATCTTCGGCGACCAGAAGTTCATGCGCGCCCGTATCCACGCCCTCTTCCTTGTCAATCACAAGATTCTCCTAGAAGAATAGGGCATCCTTCATTTTGTAGTTTACACTTTTTGCCGAAGATCGTGTGCGAGATCGAATCAGGTGTCAGGTGTCAGGTGTGAATAAATGCAGGAGCCGAACACTGAAACCTGACACCTGAAACCTGAAACACGGGATGGTAAAAAAAGTGTAAACTACTTTACGGCGAAAATGAAAGATGCCAAGAATAGTCGTAGGAATTTGAGTTCAACGTATAGGACCCCTGATGAAGCTCAAGCTCACCAAAACGTCAGGTTTCTGCATGGGAGTCCGCAGAGCGGTCGAGATCGTCCTGGATGCTGCCAACAGGCAACAGGGCCCCATTTATACCTATGGCCCGCTCATTCACAATCCCCAGGTGCTGGAGATTCTGGCAGAAAAAGGCGTAACTGTCCTGGATGATATCTCTGGCGCCAAACCCGGAAGCGTTGTCATACGAGCCCATGGGGTGCCACCCCAGGCCAAGCAGGCCCTTGTTGATGCAGGATTTACCATAATCGACGCGACCTGTCCCAGGGTCATCAAGGTCCAGACCATTATCAGCAAGTATGCCAGGCAGGGTTGTGCCGTCATCATCGTGGGCGACAAGGATCACCCAGAGGTTGTAGGCCTCCTTGGATATGCCAAAGGCATGGGCTACGTCATCAGCCACCCGGAGGATCTTGACAAACTCCCATCTCTCGAACGTGCCATTGTAGTGGCCCAGACCACCCAGGACGGTCACCTCTTTGATAGTATTACCCGTACTATCGCTGCACGCTTTCCTCACTTCAAGGTATTCAACACCATCTGTGATTCAACCCGTAAACGCCAGGCGGAAGTCAGAGAGATGGCCCAGAGTGTGGATGCGGTGGTGGTGGTGGGCGGCCGCAACAGTGGCAATACCCAGCGGTTGGCGCAGGTGGTTCAGCAAGAACAAGTTCCGGCCTTCCATATCGAGAGTGAGGCAGAACTCGACTGCAAGGCCATCGAACCGTTGCGTTCTATAGGGATTACAGCCGGGGCTTCTACGCCCAATTGGGTCATAAAGAAAGTCTACAGGACCCTCGAGGCCCTTCCCCATGAGGCAAGGGGGCGATGGCGTTTTACGGTCTTCAGGATAGAGCGCTGGTTGCTTTTGAGCAATCTCTATCTTGCAGTGGGCGCCGGGTGTCTGAGTTACACGTGTGCGCTGCTATCGGGAATCAGGCCGGGCTTTGCATCGGCCTTGATGGCTACGTGTTATGTCCTCTCCATGCACATATTGAACAATTTCATCGGAAGGGAGGCTGTCCGTTATAATGACCCGGACCGGGCCAGCTTCTATGACCACAATCGCCCGATCCTTTTGACTCTGGCCATAGTTTCGGGTGCGGTAGGGCTCTTTATGGCATTTGCCCTGGGATCTGTCCCGTTTCTTGTGCTTTGTATCATTAGTCTCCTGGGTTTGTTTTACAAGGTCAAGATCATCCCGGGGCTATTCAGGATAGGGGGAAAAAAGATCCAGCGGATTAGTGACGTGCCAGGCTCAAAGACCGTGCTGATCGCCCTTGCATGGGGCGTTGTGACAGGGGGCCTCCCTCACCTTTCAGTCTCTTTACAAATTACGACTACGATGATTTTCGTCTCCTTATGGGCATCGGTCATAGCATTTGTCCGAACTGCTTTCTTTGACATTCTTGATATGCAGGGAGACCGGATCGTGGGGCAGGAAAGCCTACCCATTGTACTGGGTGAAAAAAAGACCGTTCGTATACTCAAACAGCTTCTGGTGATCTTTCTGGCAGCGCTCATTTTTGCGCCTATGATGCATCTTACCACCACCCTGGCCTATGGCATGATCCTTTCCGTATTCTATATAGCCGCAGTCCTTATGGCCTTTGAACAACACTGGGTTGTCCCTGGTTTCAGGTTTGAGTTCTTAGTGGAAACCCTTTTTGTCTTCACAGCAATGGTTTCTGGTTTGTGGCAGCTTCTTGTTTGAGCTATAGATTTAAAGATAATGTTTTTGGGGCAGATGACCGTGTATCCCCGCCTGCCAGCGCCATGCTCCCCGGGTAACTGCAATGCCAGCATACATGGCAATGGCGGGCAGGTTTGAGAGAAATCTTCTCGGCACAAACTACCGGATACTGGATACTGGATACTGGATTTTTGGTTCTTGATTTTTCATCCAGTATCCAGCATCAAGCATCCAGTATCTGTTTGTACTGAGGCTCTCACTCTTGAGCTTTCTGCAAAAGTGACAACCCCAATTTCTTCTCCTGGAGAAAAGATATCATCGTGTTTCGGTTTCAGAAAAAAGGCCTGTATCTCGTAGCGCTTACACTGGCGGTTTCAGGTATCCTGCTCTGGCATTTAGGGTACGTTGGGCTCCCTGATCCTCTAGAAGAGTGGGCCGAGGCCTCGGTCTCCAGGGAGGCGTTTCCGCGGGGCTCCTCATTCACGCGGCGTATGCTGGCAGCCCAGGTTCTCATATTCGGCTGCAAAGACTACGGGGAAGTGGAAGACTCTATCAAGAAACTTAGGCGCGTGGGCGTCAATACGCTCATCGTTCGCGCTTTTCAGAACC
>DAOVEU010000054.1:0-8464 GCA_030668805.1 Desulfobacterales bacterium | reverse complement strand
ATAACATGGATGGTGTAAAGGTTTCTGAGATAGACCTGATGGATGAAATCTTTAATGTCCCGGTCAAGCAGCACGTCTTGCATGAGGTGGTCACCATGCAGCTAGCCAACAGGCGTGCCGGAACGGCTGCCACCAAAGGGCGTTCTGAAGTGCGTGGTTCAGGGAAAAAGCCTTACCGCCAGAAGGGCACGGGTCGCGCCCGAGCAGGGTCCAGGAAATCTCCTCTGTGGCGCGGTGGAGGTGTTGTATTTGGTCCAAGGCCGCGCAGTTATGCCTACAAGGTACCCAAAAAGGTTCGCAGACAGGCCCTAAAAATGGCCCTGACAAGCAAGCTGCAAGAGCATGCCTTAGTTGTTGTGGACAAACTTGATCTGGAAACCGTCAAGACAAAACGATTTGTGGAGGTTTTGGTAGCGTTAAAGACGAGAGAGGCATTGATCGTAACAGACCGGGAACTTGAGAACCTTGAGCTTTCCTCAAGGAATGTGCCCCGTGTGAAGGTGGTGCGCTGGGAAGGTTTGAATGTTTATGACATCCTCAAATTTAAACACCTGATCTTGCTTGAGCCTTCTGTGAAGCATCTTGAGGGGAGATTGCTCTCATGAACCCATACGAGATTATCAGAAAACCCATTATTACTGAAAAGAGCACCATTCAAAAGGAGAAGGATAATCAACTCACCTTTGAGGTGGACCGCAAGGCCAACAGGGTGGAGATCAGGTATGCGGTGGAAAAGATTTTCGACGTTCGGGTGATAAAGGTTCGGACTATACAGATGAAAGGCAAGGTCAAACGTATGGGTCGGACCCTGGGCAAACGCCGCGACTGGAAGAAGGCTATCGTGACCATGGCCGCGGGTGAGAATATTGAGTTTTTTGAAGGAGTATGATTTCCATTTTGGATTTTGGAATGCGGATTGCCGAATGCGGAATTGGGGAATTCAGGGATTGGGACCTTTCAACTTTAGGCACTTTAGTTCACTTTAGGCACTTTAGCTCACTTTCATTGACTAATGACTAACTAACAGGTAACAGATATGGCACTTAGAAAAGTGAAACCTACCTCTCCTGGACGGCGATTTCAGACATATGATACGTTTGATGATGTCACAAGGTCTCGCCCTGAGAGGAGCTTGGTGCGACCTCTCAAGAAGAGTGGGGGTCGCAATACCGGTGGTCGTATGACATGTCGCCACCGTGGTGGTGGACACAAACGGCGTTACCGCATCATTGATTTCAAGCGTGACAAGACCGATGTCCCGGCAAAGGTGGCATCTATAGAATATGATCCCAATCGATCGGCCCGCATCGCCCTGCTCCACTATGCAGACGGGGAAAAGCGCTATATTGTGGCTCCTCATAAGCTGTTGGTAAGCGACGCAGTGATCGCTGGGCCCACAGCCGATATTAAGCCCGGCAATGTTTTGCCGCTTCGCAATATACCGCTGGGTACCCAGATCCACAATATTGAGATGCAGCCGGGCAAGGGGGCACAGATAGCGCGCAGTGCGGGAACCTATGCACAACTCATGGCCAGAGAGGGACGGTATGCTCAGGTGAAGCTTCCTTCGGGTGAGGTTCGTATGTTTCTGATCGATTGCAGGGCAACGGTTGGTCAGGTGGGAAGTCTGGAACATGAAAAGATTTTTCTAGGCAAGGCAGGCCGAAAACGCTGGTTGGGCCGTCGGCCAAAGGTACGAGGTGTTGCCATGAATCCTGTAGACCATCCAATGGGTGGTGGTGAGGGCAAGGCATCTGGAGGACGGCACCCCTGTTCTCCATGGGGTGTACCCACCAAAGGGTATAGAACACGAAAAAAGAATAAAGTTAGCGATCGGTACATTGTGACGCGCAGAAAATAGTTGAACAGGTGAGGATATGTCACGTTCGTTAAAAAAAGGTGCTTACATTGAGCCAAAATTACTAAAAAAGGTGCTTGCGGCTCAGGAGAGCATGAGCCGGAAGGTCATTAAGACCTGGTCGAGGCGTTCCACCATCGTCCCTGATCTGGTTGGTTTGACACTGGCCGTGCACAATGGGAAAAAGTTCGTTCCGGTGTTTGTATCAGAAGACATGGTAGGCCACAAATTGGGGGAGTTTGCACCTACAAGGACCTTTTATGCACATGCAGGTGATAAGAAGACCCGTTTGAAAGGGAAGAAGAAATAGTAATGGAAGTCAAGACAGTAGCAAGATATGTGCGGATTTCTTCCACAAAGGTTCGAAAAGTGGCAAGAGCAGTGAAGGGCAAGCCGGTAGAGGATGGTCTGAGCGCATTGGGTTTTATGCCGCACCGTTCGGCCAGGGTCTTGGGGAAGATCATACGTTCGGCGGTGGCTAATGCTGAGCAGAAGCCTGACATTGAGGTGGACAACCTGTCCATTGCAAATATTGTTGTCAATCAGGGGCCGAGCTTGAAGCGTTTTCGGCCAAGGGCCATGGGACGAGCAACCAGGATTCTCAAGCGTACCAGTCATATTACGGTCGTTTTGGCAGAAGAGTAATATAAGATGTCGGAAATTGTACAACTTACTGAACTTATAGCACTCCCGCCTGCCAACGCCACGCACAGCATACGGTTCTAATGCGAGTATACGTGGCAATGGCGGGCAGGTTATTAGCTTGCCTGTAATCTCGAGAAAGGAATGATGGAATATTGGAATGATGGAAAAGATAAAAAGACCAAAATCCTCTTAAACCCATTATTCCACTATTCCATTGTTCCATTATTCCAGGCTGTGAGCGGAGCGAACTAAGTTCAAAGGAGGTCAATTTGGGACAAAAGGTAAATCCGATTGGGTTCAGGTTGGGGATTACCAGGTCGTGGAATTCTCGATGGTTTGCCCGCAAGGATTATGCTAACTTTATCATAGATGACCATAAGATCCGCGGGTTTTTGAAGAAAAAGCTCTATCATGCTGGTATATCGAATATCGAGATTGAAAGATGGGCCAACCGCATTAGATTACGCATATATGCTGCCCGTCCAGGTATCGTGATTGGGAAAAGGGGAGCGGAGATTGAGCAGCTCAAAAAGGAGTTGGAGAAGCTGGTCTCGCAGGAGATGGTGATTGATATCCAGGAGGTGAGAAGGCCTGAGGTAGACGCTCAATTGATAGCCGAAAACGTGGGCACGCAACTTGAGAGGCGGATTGCCTTTCGCCGGGCCATGAAGAGGAGTGTGGCATCAGCGATGAGGTTCGGGGCCAAGGGAATCAAGATATCCTGTTCGGGTCGTTTGGGAGGGGCAGAAATGGCCAGGACCGAATGGTACAAGGAAGGGAGAATTCCCCTTCACACATTAAGAGCGGATATTGATTACGGGTTCGCTCAGGCCCGTTGCACCTACGGGATCATCGGAATAAAGGTGTGGATATTTAACGGTGAGATCCTTGAGAAAGACAAAGGGGAAGCAATCTAGCTGCGCTTCGCTACGCAATTGGTCGAGTGGTTGAGTAGTTCAACGACCTTGGAATTTGACGACTTGACTATTTAACTACTTGACTAAAGTCGCAGGGATTTTCCGCCGCAGGCGGATAGAAATTCCGAGACGTCTGGAGAGCTCTATCATGCTTAGTCCTAAGAAGGTCAAATATCGGAAACAACAGAAGGGCAGGATGAAAGGAAAGGCCTATCGGGGATCGACTTTGAGCTTTGGTGCGTACGGACTTCAGGCGATTGAGTGCGGGCGCATGACGGCTCAACAGATTGAAGCGGCTCGTGTTGCCATGACGCGTCACGTGAAACGGGGTGCAAAGATTTGGATCCGAGTTTTTCCTGATAAGCCGATTACAAAGAAACCTGCTGAAACGAGAATGGGCAAAGGGAAAGGTTCCCCGGAGGGCTGGGTTGCTGTGGTCAAGCCTGGCAAGATGCTCTATGAGATGGAAGGAGTCCCTGCCGATTTGGCAACAGAAGCCTTCCGATTGGCTTCACACAAACTCCCGTTCAGGACACGCTTGGTGATACGGGGTAAGCGCTGATGAAGGCAAGCGAATTGAGGGAGCTAAGTTCAGAAGAATTGGGGAACAAACTGGCAGATTTGACCCAGGAATTCTTCAATCTAAGATTTCAGCATGCCACAGACCAACTGGAAAATCCAATGAGGTTGCAGCAAACAAAGCGGGATATTGCTCGAGTTAAGACCGTCCTGAGGGAACGGTCAAATTGACGATTGATGATTGTCGATTGTTTTTCAATCGTCAATCATCAATCGTCAATCCATAAGGGGTACTGATGAGATATGAAAAATAGGGGATTGAGAAAAAGGCAGATTGGCACGGTTGTTAGTAATAAGATGGATAAGACGGTTGTGGTGTCCATAGAGAGGATAGTACAACATCCTATCTACAAGAAGTACGTGAGGCGACGTGGCAAGTGCGTTGCCCACGATGCCCAAAACATATGCGGGATAGGCGACAAGGTGATGATTGTAGAAACCAGGCCTCTGAGTAAGACGAAGCGCTGGCGCGTACGTGAGATTGTGGAGAAGGCTCTTTGAGAGGGGTATCAGAGCGATGATACAGGCGGAAACCAAGCTACAAGTGGCGGACAACTCAGGTGCTAAAAAGTTGTATTGTATCCGGGTGCTCGGCGGGTCCCGTCGGCGGTATGCAAGGATCGGAGATACTATTATCGTTTCGGTAAAGGAGGCCATACCAAACGCCAAAGTGAAGAAGGGAGATGTCATGCGGGCAGTCGTGGTCCGGACAAAGAAGGAATTACGCAGGCCTGATGGTTCCTACATAAGATTTGACGACAATTCCGCGGTACTGATCAATCAGCAGGGAGAGCCGATTGGCACCCGTATTTTTGGTCCTGTGGCCAGGGAACTCCGGGCAAAGAAGTTTGTGAAAATAATGTCGTTGGCTCCGGAGGTATTATGATCTTACTCGGAGTCAGGGACAAGGGAGTATGTCAACTGTGAAGTGCCGCATCAAGAAGGACGACAAAATCAGAGTTATTGCGGGCAAGGAAAAGGGCAAGATGGGCAAGGTCCTGAAGGTCCTTCGGGGTAAGGACCGTGTTATCATTGAAAACGTGAATTTCGTCAAACGTCACACCAAGCCCGGGGGTCAAACGCGACAGGGGGGTATTATTGAAAAAGAGGCTCCGATCCATTGGTCCAACGTGATGTTGATGTGTAACAAATGCATAAATCCTGTGCGCATCAAGATGCAGCGTCTTGAGGACGGCAGAATGGTAAGGGTGTGCAAGGGGTGCGGGGAAATCATAGATACATAATAGTTTACGAGAAAGTGAGCTAAAGTGCCTAAAGTGTCTAAAGTGAGCTAAAGTTGAGGAGCTGAAAAGACTTCTTTTTAAAATCGGTTTTATTCCTTCCCGCCTGCCAACGCCACGCAGAATGCACGATCAAGGTGCCAGCATTGTTTGGCACAATAGCGGGCAGGTAACTTTAGGCACTTTAGTTCACTTTAGATCACTTTAGGCACTCCATCAATGAAGGGTAGTCATGTCGAATTTAAAAACGCAGCACACCAATGACATAGTCCCAAGACTCATGGATCGATTTGGGTATAAGAATGTCATGCAGGTCCCGAAACTGACCAAAATTGTCTTGAACATGGGGTTGGGTGAGGCAATCCAGAACATCAAGGTCCTCGATTCAGCGGTCCAGGAACTATCCTTGATCACCGGCCAAAAACCTGTTGTTACCCGTGCCAGGAAGTCGATTGCCGCTTTCAAACTCCGTGCAGGTATGCCCATAGGGTGTAGGGTGACACTTCGAGGTGTACGGATGTATGACTTCTTTACCAGATTGGTTAACATAGCTCTGCCTAGGGTGCGGGACTTTCGAGGGATTTCCCCAAAGGGCTTTGATGGCAGGGGTAACTATTCCCTGGGGATCAAGGAGCATATCATATTCCCAGAAATCGATTACGACAAGATTGACAAGATCAAAGGACTGAATGTCACCATTGTGACCAGCGCCAAAACTGATGAGGGAGGCAAGGCACTGCTCCAGTTGATGGGGATGCCTTTCAGGAACTGAGAAAGGGGGCGCGCTTGGCAAAGAAGTCTTTAATAGTGAAGGCAAAACGTAAGCCGCGGTTTAAAGCGAGGGCATATTCGAGGTGTCCTATTTGTGGCCGACCGAGGGCGTTTTTGAGAAAATTTGGCATCTGCCGAATATGTTTTAGAACTCTGGCCCTGAGGGGAGAGCTGCCAGGGGTTGTTAAATCGAGTTGGTAATAAAGGAGAAGTGAGCTAAAGTGTCTAAAGTGAGCTAAAGTTGAGGACCTGCCCGCCATCGGTCTCGCTCAGGCGAGGCGGGCGGGCTTGAAGAAACTTTTTTTAAAATCGGTTTTATTCCTTTAACTTTAGGCACTTTAGTTCACTTTAGGCACTCCGTTAGTGACAAATGACCAATGACCAATTAGGGGAGACAGGTAATGCCAGTTACAGATCCAGTGGCTGATATGCTGACACGTATCAGGAATGCCAATATGGCCAAACATAGCAAGGTGGACGTTCCCGCATCCAAGATGAAAATCAGTGTGGCTAAAATCCTAAAAGGCGAAGGTTACATCAAAAATTATAAGCTCATCAAGGACCGAAAAGATGGGATTCTAAGAATCTATCTGAAGTACGATGAGTTTAACGAGGGAGTCATTGTCGGCCTCAAGCGCCTGAGCAAGCCGGGCAGGCGGATTTACGTAAAAAAGGATAGCATTCCTCTCATCCTGAACGGAATGGGGATTGCGGTCCTCTCGACATCAAAAGGAATGCTCGCTGATCGCGAAGCAAAAAAGCTAAATGTCGGCGGTGAGCTTCTCTGTAGTATTTGGTAAGCCGTTAGTCAATCTCAGGGGTATGAACCATGTCTCGAGTAGGAAAGCGACCGATTGCAATACCAGATAATGTGAATGTAACTTATGATAGCCGCTGGCTAAAGGTGAAGGGGCCAAAAGGAGAGTTGTCTCGCGTCATACACCCTGATGTGGACCTGGGTGTGAAGGATGGTTTTATTCACGTTATTCCATCTATCAAGATGAAGCAGGCTAAAGCACTTCAAGGGCTTACACGAACATTGGTAGCTAATATGATAGTGGGTGTTACACAGGGATTCGAACGTGGGCTTGAGGTCATTGGTGTTGGTTATCGCGTCGATCTAAAGTCAAATGTCTTGACCCTAATCCTGGGATACTCCCACCCTGTGGTCTACAAACTTCCTGAGGGCATATCGGCCTCTGTTGACAAGAAGAACAGTATCGTTTTGTCTGGGATTGACAAAGAGCTCCTGGGGTCCACAGCGGCTACCATTAGAGGATTTAAAAAGCCGGAACCTTACAAGGGTAAGGGGATCAAGTACGTTGAAGAACAAATTAGACGTAAGGTCGGAAAATCGGCGGCGAAGTAATCATAACGGAATGATGGAATATTGGAATAATGGAATATTGGGGATGAAAAGCCGAAAGGAATCATTTCTTAATTGTTTTCATTCCTCCCCGCCTGCCATCGCCAGGCACAGCGTGCACCATATATGATAGCATACGTGGCAATGGCGGGCAGGTTAACCCATCATTCCACTATTCCACTGTTCCAATATTCCAATTGCGGAGCGTAGCGGAGGTAGGTTTGGGTGCTTTATCCTTGAAAAAAAAGGCATGTTTGAAAAGAAAAAGACGCGTGCGAAAAAAGATATACGGGGTCCAGGAACGCCCCCGATTAAGCGTGTTCAGGAGCGCACGGCATATCTATGCCCAGGTTGTGGTGGATACAACCGGTCATACTGTGGCCTCAGCCTCTACTCTTGATAAGGAGGCGCGGGAACATTCAAAGTTTGAGAGTAAGGTGGAGGCGGCAAATTTCGTGGGAAAGCTTCTTGCGCGAAGGACTATTGAAAAAGGGATTTCGAAGATCGTGTTTGACCGCAATGGCTTCTCGTATCACGGCCGTGTACAGGCGATTGCCACAGGGGCTCGCGAGGGGGGTCTCATTTTTTAGCAAGGAGGAAGACTGTTGCTTGGAGAAGAGATAGAGGAAGTTCAGCTAATAGAAAAGGTGGTTCACATAAGCCGTACGGCCAAAGTGGTCAAAGGGGGGCGCCGCTTTAGTTTCAGCGCTGTGATTGTTGTTGGCGACGGTAATGGTAAGCTGGGAAGCGGCCTCGGGAAGGCTAAAGAGGTTCCTGTGGCCATTAGGAAGGGGATTGAACGTGCCAAGAAGAACATGATCGAAATCCCTTTAGTCAACCAGACCATTCCACATGAAGTTATGGGCAAATACGGCGCTGGCTTGGTTTTACTAAAACCTGCTGGTGAAGGAACCGGAATTATTGCTGGTGGTGCGATTCGGGCGATGCTGGAGGCCGCAGGCGTGAAGAACGTCCTGACCAAATGCATGGGATCTCACAATCCCCATAATATTGTGAAGGCCACTCTCAAGGGTTTGAGTCAACTGCGCAGCCGCGAGACGATTGCGGCTAGGCGCGGCAAGGATCC
>DAOVEU010000068.1:0-7691 GCA_030668805.1 Desulfobacterales bacterium | reverse complement strand
GGCTTGCACAAGAATAACTTGGCAGAATTGGCGCTCAGATTTGGGTCACATTTGGCCGATCCGATTGAGCAAAACCACAGGAATAGCAGGCTATTTCGCGGATTTTGCGAATGAGTATCGGTCAAAGATGGCCTGAAGCTGGGATGCCAAAATGGTAAGTTATTTTTGTGCAAGCCCTTACCTTGTCTCTGAAAGCTGGCGGCTGGTAGCCGATCTCTTAGCATTTGAGATATTTTTGTGCAATGCGGAATATATCCCGAGGATTGAAACGAGCATATCTCCCCACTGTCCTGAGGGTCAGTCTTGCCATATTCTTGCTCATCTCCTCTGCCGCCATGCTTTATACGACGGCCCAGAACTTCCATGCCGTTCAGATGCTCTCCACACGGGGGCTGGAGAGCACGGCCTTGGCTCTGTCCTCTTCTGCGGAAACCGCTCTGCGTGCAACCGGAAACGTGGCCGGTGCGGAAATCCGGGAAATTTTTTCAGATCGGGTGGTGGCCTATGCGCTGATCGCCGGAAAAGATGGGAAAGTCCTGTTCCACACGAACCCGCGCCTGGTTGGCTCTCATCTTTCAAATAAGGGCAATCTAAGGTGGCCGTCCGAAACAGCCTCAGGCCAAAGGATCAAACTCCGAACCGGCTTGCCGGCGTACGAGTTTAACTATATCCTTCACCGCCCTGATGGCACTGCCGAATTGCTCCGCCTTGTTCTCTACACCACCCCTGCGGACCGCATTGTCTCCGATGCGCGCAGGATGTGGTGGACCGTAGGTGTTATATTAATCTTTCTATGGACAGCCGGGATCATGCTCGAACGAGTGGTTACCCGCCATCTACGACTCCAAGAGGAGTTGGAACGACAGAATCAACTCGCTTTCATCGGCCAGATGACAGCCGTGCTTGCACACGAGATCCGCAATGCCCTGGGCAGCATCAAGGGTTATGTCCAGTGGGTGCATGAGAAGCTCGAAAAACCGGACCCAAAGAAAGAGGGTCTTTCGGTTGTGCTCCTGGGAGTTGAGCGCATCGAATCCCTGATCAATGATCTCCTTCGCTTTTCCCGCAAGGAGGAATATCGTATTGAACCCTTGGATCCCGTGTATCTGCTTCAAGAAGCGATCAATTCTGCGGTTCCTTCCTGGAAAGGAAAGGTGGAACTCGAAGCAAAGCCGGGGACACAGGCGATGGGTGACAAAGAGAAGTTGTACCGAGTCCTTTTAAACGGGATTCGCAATGCCATCCAGGCCATGGAAGGTGATGGGAACTTACAGATCGTGGTGAGCCCGGATGGGCGATGGGTGAAAATCCGGATCAAGGATACTGGCCCGGGGGTTCCAGCGGAAGAGATCCCTCGCCTCTTCACCCCTTTTCACACCACAAAGACAGACGGTACGGGCCTGGGTCTGGCATATTCAAAGAAGGTTGTGGAGGGGATGGGAGGGAAGATAAGTCTTGCCAACCGCGAGGGGGGACCCGGGGCCGTCCTGACCATCCAGCTTCCAAAGACAAGAGAAGGTTAAAAATGGGTAAATCCATCCTTATTGTTGATGATGATGAATTGATGCGGTCCTTCCTTTCCACTATTCTCAAGGAAGAAGGACACCATACAGAGGTGGCCGGCAACGGGAAGGAAGGACTGGCCAAGCTCCTGGCCACAGAGTTTGACCTGGTTATTACGGACTTGCGAATGCCTGACATCTCCGGACTCGATCTTATGCGGGAAGGAGGGAAGGCAAAACCTGACAGCAAATGGATAGTCATCACTGCATTCGGCTCAATCGAAAATGCCGTAGAGGCCGTGAAAGCGGGGGCATCTGATTACTTGACCAAGCCCTTCCACAACCCTGATGAGCTTCGCCACGTCATCCGCCGGGTTTTGCGGGAGGCCGAAGCAGAACAAACAATTTCCCTTCTTGCTGAGGAACTGGGAAGACAGTTTCCTCCTACGGATATGATTTTCCTCGGGAAGAAGATGCAACAGGTATACAGAATGGTCCACGAGGTCGCTCCCACTCCTGCAACTGTACTCATCAGCGGGCCCAGCGGCACAGGGAAGGAACTCGTAGCCAGGGTGATTCATCAGTTGAGCCCGCGGCAGAAGAAGCCGTTTGTGGCAGTTCATTGCGCGGCTCTGGCAGAAACACTCTTAGAGACTGAGCTATTCGGACACGAACGGGGGGCGTTCACCGGAGCCGTGGCAACTCGAAAAGGAAGGTTTGAACTGGCAGACAACGGCACACTGTTTCTGGACGAAATCGGAGAGGTTGCCCCTTCTGTCCAGGTAAAGCTTCTCAGGGTGCTGCAAGAATGGGAGTTCGAACGGGTCGGGGGGATGAAATCCATATCTGTTGATGTCAGGGTCGTATCGGCAACCAACAAAGACCTGAAGACCGAGGTCTCGTCCGGCAGGTTCAGAGAGGACCTCTTCTACAGGCTGAACGTTTTTCCGATCAGCCTTCCCCCTCTTGTTGAACGGCGCGAGGCGATCCTTCCCCTTGCGGAATTCCTTTCCAAAAAATTTGCGGCTGCCTTTGCCAAAAAAATAGACGGCTTCACCCCCTCTGCAAAATCGGCCCTCCTTGAATACGACTGGCCGGGAAACATCCGTGAGCTTCAGAATGTCATTGAGCGGGCACTTATCCTCTCCGGCCGGGAGATTGATGCGCATCACCTGAATCTTGAAAATCCCACGGCAACTCCAACTCTGGCAGAGGGATTGCTGAAGACCCGGGAACGGGAGACTATCCGGAATATCCTCTCTGAGGTAGGAGGAAATCGGAAGAGGGCTGCAGAAATCCTCGGGATCTCCCTCAGGACTCTCCAGTACCGGATCAAGGAATACGGATTGTGACCGTTCAGAGAGTATAGGAGTATTGGAGCACTGGAGTGTTGGCCTACGCCTTGGAGGGGAAAAGATAAGAAATCCCGTTGGTTATTACGCATTTAGTTTTCCATTACTCCATTACTCCATTACTCGACTCCTTGATTTCTTCATCGGAGATAGAGACTTCGCAACAGTATGCAAGAAACCGTGAACAGGGACTACGGACTGTAGAAGGTAGTGCAAAATTTGCACGTGCAGGTGCAGTGGCTGCGTGCCCAGGCCGGGCTTTTGCGCACCATTGGACAAACGTGCGGGACAAAGTGCTGTAAATTCAGTTAATTACGATTTTCCTCCGCACTGGCATGCCCATTGCTATCTATTTAGGTAGGCATGCCTGAATCATTAGACCAATTCCAAAAGGAGGAAAAGATGAAAACTAGAGTTAAGGCAGCAATCTTGGCAGGAGCGTTTCTGGTGGCAACAGCCCTTCCCATTGCAGCCCTGGCAGGCCGTGGCGGCAGAACAGGAGACCAGTCATTTCAAAGACAGAGGCCAAGGCAAACCCAGGCCAATCAGATCAGGAGGGGCCAGCGCCTGCGCCTCCGGGATGGATCTTGTGTGAATGCCGCCAAGACACGTTCCGGCGACACGAACACGAAAGGAAAGAGATATGGTCCTGGTGACGGTACTGGCAATGCGGGCAGTGGCCCGAAGGATGGAACCGGAAATGGTACGCCTTCTCAGAGGTAGCAGCCACGTTTCCCTGCGGAGCAAGGCGGTTTTGGCCGCCTTGCTCCTCCTTATCTATTGGCTTGTCCCTTTGCTTGCTGCACAACAGGCCCTGGCAGAGGAAAAGGACGCGGTCCTCCCGGAAAGCGGTATCCATTACCCTGGAGGCTTCGATCCTAACACCGTGGGCAAGGTTGAGGGGAAAGTCCATGGGTGTTTCCAGCCGAAAAGAGGACCCGTCAGGTTCCAAGTCGCATCGGGAAGAGAAACTTACACAGTGCTGGTCTCCCCGGCGTGGTACTGGAAAGACCTGGAAGCCAAAATCTCAGACGGGACTCAAGTCAGGATCCAAGGCTCCAAGTCGCTTGGGAGAGACGGCAAACTATATATCATCGCCCAGGAGATACAGATTCTCCCCTCCGGGCAATCCATGGTCTTTCGCAGTGAAGACGGATTTCCTCTCTGGAAAGGGTCGAGGCGGAAAACGATGGGAACACATCGGGGGCCCGGCTCATCTCAACGCCGAATGGGTGGAACAAGAGGCGGCTCCGGCCGCATGGGCCGTGGACGTCATTAGATTACTTGGCATAGGGTATCGATTCTGAGAGCTAAACCATTACCCTCCCCGCAACCTTAAACGTGTCTCCTTTTGCCTCAAATCCGTACTTTTCTCAAGGCGCTAGCCCGAAATCCGAAATAGTAACCGTTCACAGGGTCCCAAAGCCCTCTGTATCATTGTCCAATATTCAGCCAGTCATTGCGAGCGAAGCGAAGCAATCTCATGGTCCATGCAGAAAGATTGCAGGTCATTGCGAAACTGCCCGCGTTGTACCATCTCGTCAAGATCCCGGTTGGTTGCTGCCACTACCCTACAAATTCTGTTGATGAGCCATTTTTGTCAGAAATTATTGAAATTTTTCACGCAAATTTAAAAAAAATATGATAAGTTCTGATAAATTCTCAATCGGAGGTTATACTAATGGCCAATTTTTCAAAATTTTCAACCAAATATATATTGTTTACCTTTATCACCATCTTGCTTGTTTCTATAAACCTCTCTTTGAGTCTTGCCGAAACTAAAGGGACACCTAAATATGTTGGGTCATTGACCTGTAAGACCTGTCATGACAAGGAATATAAAAGCTTTGTGACCCATGCAAAAAAGAGCACATCTTTCAGGAGCATTGAGAGGGTTAAAAAAGAGCTGACGGAAAAGGAGATTAAAGGTTGCTATTACTGCCATACGACCGGATATGGCGAACCGGGTGGTTTCATAAGTCTGGAAAAGACGCCTCATCTGAAAAATGCTGGCTGTGAGGTATGTCATGGTCCCGGGGAGTTTCATGTGAGGGAAAAGGATCCCTCCTATATAAAGAGGCGTTTGACCGCAGAAGACTGTGAGGTCTGTCACACCTCAGAAAGGGTGAGGGCTTTCAGATACAAACCCTTGATTCACGGGGGGGCACATTAGTACGTATCGGAATTTCTGCAACACATTGAAATTGTAGATCTTTTTGTGGCAGTTTTCTGTGCCATCAATATGTAATGTTGGAATAGTGGAATAATGGAATGTTGGGGATAAAAGGCCGAAAAAAATCATTTCTAAATTGTTTTCATTCCCCTGCCCGCTCGCCAAGCTTGCGAGGCAGGCGGGTCTCAACCCAATATTCCAGTATTCTAACATTCCATTATTCCAATTGTGAGCGAAGCGAACTAACTTAAATCAGGAGACAGCAATGATTGGTTTTTTGGAAAAGCGACTGGCTAACAAGATAATGGTTGCAATAGTGATCACTATAGTTCTGATTATGGGAACCGAAATCATTGTACGACTATACTTCGGGACCAGAGACAGGATGGAGCTGATGAACGTATTAGCTCGGGACATGGCCTCCTCGACCTATGCAGGCATAAAGCATCCCATGGCGGTAGGAGACGCTGAGGGTATTAAAAGAGAATTATTAGACATCAGGGAAACGGCTAAAGATATTGAGGTATTTATCTGTAATTTTGATCAGGAGATAATCTATTCCACTCATGAGGAGAAGGTAAAGACCAGGATAGCAGATTCCATTCATAACAAAGCCGCTCTGCGCACCTTAAGCGAGATATTACAGACCGGGATTGAACCAGAGAGTCCATTTGAGGATGAGGTCTCAGGGGAAAGGTGTTTGGTTTCCTTCTATCCTATTTTAAATGAAAAGGAGTGCCATCACTGCCACGGCTCTTCCAGAAAGGTTATTGGTAGTATGGCAATAAGAATAAGCGCTGAGAAAGTCTATGCGACTGTTGCTGCCCAGCGAAACCGAACCCTCGTATTAACTTTATTCGGCCTGTTCCTTGCGATCACCATAATTTATCTCATAGTGAACAGATTTATAAGGCGTCCCGTGGAGAATTTGGCTGAGAAGGCACACAGGTTTGCAGAGGGAGATATGTCCGTTTCCATAGATATAAAGACAGAGGATGAAATTGGAGTCCTCGGCCAGACCTTCAACTATATGGTCGAAAGCGTCTCCTCCTCCAGCAGAAAATTAGAGGAAGAGATGAAAAGAAAGACCGCCCTATTAGATGAAAGGACCCGGCTCATAACACTTTTAGAAAAGGCTAACAGGCAGCTCAGGGAGCTGGATAAACTAAAATCGACTTTCCTGGCTAATATGTCCCATGAGCTCCGCACTCCCATGAATGCTATCATCGGTTATACAGACCTATTAGTAGACGGGGTTGATGGCCCTATTAATGAAGAACAGGAAAAGAGCCTCAAAAAGATTGCTGGTAATTCCAGATATCTCCTGCAACTGATAAATGACATCCTCGATATAGCCAAGATAGAGTCAGGGAAAGTAAAATTAGAAGCAAAGGAGCTAGATCTGAAATGGATAGTCGGATCTGTCATTCCTACCTTTGAACCTCTGATAAAAGAAAAGGGCCTCACGCTGACTGATAATATCGATGAGGGTCTACCCTTAGTCTATGGCGATGAGGATGCGATCAGACAGATTTTGATAAACCTCTTATCCAATGCCGTCAAGTTCACCAATAAGGGAGGGGTCACGATAACCGCCAGACCCTCTGAGCGAGGTGTTAAACCCGGAGAGCCACCTATATTTGTACAGGTCTGCGTGGAAGACACAGGAATAGGGATAAAGGAGGAGGATCTTGGCACGATCTATGATAAATTCGTCCAGGCAGACCTCACGACTGTTCGCCAGTACGAAGGCACCGGCCTCGGCCTCAGTATTGCCAGGGGACTAGTGGCATTGCATAAAGGCATGATGTGGGCAACGAGTGAATATGGAGAGGGTAGCAAATTCTTTTTTACCATTCCTTTGAACAAAGAGATACTCGAAAAGCCCGGAGAGCCTGTTATAGAACCAAGGATGGCCAAAGCCCTGGCCGATTATTTTGGAAAGCCCGTTGAAACCTTTTTGAAGGAGCCACACTATGCCGGCAAGCCTATCAGATGCTGGGAATATGTCCGTTGTGGGCAGCCCACCTGTCCTGCATATGGAATTGAGGAAAGCAGATGCTGGTTAGTCCTCGGAACTCATTGTGCGGGTATGAAGATAGCCGCTTATCCGGAAAAGGTGGATTTCTGTAAGGGCTGTGAGCTCATAGAAGGCCTTGTGCTCAAGGCAGAAGAAGAATATAGGCCGGTGGAACCTGAAGAATATACGCCGGTGGCAGCAGAAGCACCCAAAGGGGAAGAAGTCGCCAAAAAGACTGTATTAGCTATAGATGATAATCTAGAGAGCATTTGTATTATCAGGAAATACCTGGGAGAGGAATACAGAGTAGTTGGCCTTTTCTCTGGTGAAAAGGCGGTGGAGAAGGCAAAGGAGGTCAACCCCCTGGCCATTACCTTAGACGTTCTGATGCCAAGAAAGGACGGATGGGAGGTGCTACGGGAGCTAAAAGAGACTCCCGAAACCCAGGATATCCCTGTAATCATACTTTCCATCGTGGATGACAAAAGATTGGGCTTCAGCCTTGGCGCTACAGAATATATTGTAAAACCAGTAGGAAAGCAGGCTCTATTAAGAAAATTAAGAAACCTGGAAAAGTTGGGCAAGATTAAACGGGTGTTAGTCGTCGATAATGACCCAGAGACGGTAAGATTGATCGGTAATGT
>DAOVEU010000154.1:0-5549 GCA_030668805.1 Desulfobacterales bacterium | reverse complement strand
CCCTGGAAAAACCTATGATGCCAAAAAGATGGAGACGTTCCTTACTCACCTCGCCAACCTGATGGGAGAGACATGGGCCAACCAGAAAGATGTGGAAGAAATGGCTGTGGAGCTGTCTCAGAATTTTGAAGACCTGTCGCTGCATGCGAGGATCTCAACTCATCTGAGATCACTGAAGTTTTCCGGGACCATGCTTAAAGCGCTGATTGAAGAGCTTCAGGAAACCCTGAGAGTCGATCTCAGCTTTATCGAGATGCCCAAGCGACAGGAATACAACGCCATGGTCAGCGCCACAGGGCTTTCGGACAGAATCTTCGATCAAAAGGCGTTTGTCGATAGTCTTGTAGATCTTATCCCTGGAGCCACGCCTTCCCTTAAACAAGATTATTTCATAGTGAACGATTCCGGGACAATCGCAGAATTCAGGCAACTGCATCCCGAACCATACCGTTTTCTGGCGGTAAAAGTGGGACACGACAGCCACTTTGACGGCTGGCTGGGGTTGGTCTCTTTCAATATGAAAGAGATCTTCAGACAGAGTGAATTAAGGCTCCTGCAATCCATGGCCAAGCAAATCTCCGTTCTCCTGGCGAATATGGATCTGTACCATGAGTTGCAGCATTTTGTCATCAGCATGGTCAAATCATTGGTGTATGCCATCGAGGCCAAGGACGTTTACACCCGTGGTCACTCGGAACGTGTGAACCGCTACGCCATGCTTATGGCAGAGCGGCTTAAGTTAGATAAAAGGGAAAAAGAAATCCTGAACTGGGCATCAATCTTGCACGACATCGGAAAGATTGGGATTCCGGAAAGCGTTCTGAACAAACCGGGGTCTTCGGATGATGAAGAGTTCAGGATCATCAAGGGCCACCCGGAAAAGGGCTACAATATCCTGGAACCGCTTGAACAGATCTCCGAGTCTCTTCCGGGCGTTCTCCATCATCACGAACGCTACGACGGGAGGGGATACCCGCATGGATTGAAAGGAGAAGATATTCCCTTTTTGGCCCGGATCATAGCTGTTGCTGATACCTTTGATGCGATCACATCGAACCGGGCCTATCGATCGAGCAAGTCCCCTGAAGAGGCTTTGGCCATCATGGATCAGGTGGCAGGAACCCAGTTATCTCCCGATTTGGTGGAAGTTTTCAAAGATGTCTTTGCAACGGTCCTAAAGCAGGAGTTTGAAACCAGCCATGACGAACAGGGTTGTGGAGATAAAGCCATCGAAAGCACACACCGCGCAAGCCGGCGCTAGGACCATTCTAACCCCCGAAGAATCCCTCATCTATCAGACTTCCGAAAAATCCCAGGCCTTGTTCAACGAGGCCATCAACCAGCGCAAGACAGAGATTATCCTGGATTGCAAGGCCGTAACATTTATGGATAGCGCCGGCCTGGAACTTCTGGTCAAACTCGACGAAGATCTGAGAAAACGGGGGGGGATGTTGAAAGTTGTCAACCTGAATGCTGTTTGCAAGGACATACTGTACGCGACACGGCTCATCAATGTTTTTCATGTCTATAAGGATATTCACGAAGCCATCAGAAACGGTTTATGAAAACGGGTTTTGTCCCAAAAAGAAAGAGGATCGGGGAGATCCTGGTCAGCCAGGGTCGCATTACGCCTGAACAACTGACCGAGTTGCTGCGCATTCAGAAAAAGACTTCCAAGCGTTTGGGCGATCTGTTGGTAGAAAACAAGATTCTGACCAAAGAGGAATTGACCCAGAGCCTGGGAGAACAGCTCGGGATCCCCCATGTTTGGTTGCGCAAGGGCCTGGTAGATCCCCGCATCATTAACGTGTTGCCGAAAGAGAAAGCCTTGCATCTTCAGGTCATCCCAATGTTTTGGGTAAACAATGTTCTGACACTGGCCACAGCCGACCCTCATGCACTCTTTGTATTTGACGAAGTCGCCAAGATCACTGGCTTGAGGGTGCAACCGGTGCTCTCCCGCACGGATGATATCATGGAGGCTATCCGGATATACTACGAGGAAGAGGTGAGCATCGACGATCTTGTGGCCGACGTTGATGAGGCCGATATCGACCTCGTACATGTCGCGTCAGAGAGGGAAGTTGAAGAACTCGCGGAAATGGCAGAGGGGAGCCCGGTCATCAATCTTACTAACAGGATTCTTCTGAAAGCCATCCGCGACGGGGCAAGCGACATCCACATCGAGCCCAACCGGAATAAGTTCCGGGTGCGGATTCGCATCGACGGCATCCTCTATGAACTCATGTCGCCCAAAGCCGAGATGCACCCGGCTGTGGTCTCCAGGCTCAAGGTCATGGCCAATCTCGATATTGCAGAGCGACGCATACCCCAGGACGGCCGCATACAGGTGAATGCCGACGGCCGGGTTGTGGACACGCGGTTTTCGTCCATGCCCGGCATATACGGCGAAAAGGTTGTCTTGCGTATTCTGGACAAGAGCCAGGCCCTTCTTGACATCAACGAGCTGGGTTTTTATCCCGACATGCTGGAGCGGTTCAAGTCCCTGCTCATAAAGCCCTATGGCCTTATCATCGTGTGTGGTCCCACCGGAAGCGGAAAGACCACGACCCTGTATTCGGCCATAACCATGCTCAACACAGTTGAAAAAAACATCGTCACCATTGAAGACCCTGTGGAATATCAGTTAGACATGATCAATCAGAACCAGGTCAAAGAGGGGATTGGCCTCACCTTTGATAAAATCCTGAAACACACTCTGAGACAGGACCCGGATATTATCATGGTGGGCGAGATTCGAGACCGGGAAACCGCGGAGACGGCCATACAGGCATCACTGACCGGACACATGGTTCTGTCCACACTTCATACGAACGATGGCCCCGGCGCCGTCACGCGGCTGCTTGAGATGGGCATTGAGCCCTACCTTATCTCTTCTTCCCTTCTTGCTTGCCTCGCACAGCGGTTGGTGCGCACGATTTGTCCTGAATGCAAAACAGAATACTATGCTCCCAAGAGCGTTCTGGGCCAACTGGGGGTAGATGAAGATGAGAAGATGAGGCTCTCAAAAGGCAAGGGATGCCCTGCATGTTATGACTCGGGGTTCAAAGGCCGTATCGGTCTTTATGAGCTTTTGGAGGTGGACCAGGAGATTCAACCCTTGATCTTGTCTAATCCCAGCAGTGACCTGCTGAGGAGCTACGTGAAGCAAAGAGGTCACAAGACCTTGAAGGATCTCGGATATCAGAAAGTGCTCGAAGGTGTGACAACTATTGAAGAGGTTGCCAGGGCGACTTTTGTGGAGAACTGAACAGGCAATGGCCATAACCCTTTCCAACAAAGTCTCTAATACGCCCGAAAAAAGGCCCGCCGGATCTTTAACCGTGCCGCTTCTTCTTGCGAAGCGCTGGCTCGACATTATCCGCGGGTTTGGCAGGCGAATTAAGTCCGGCGACAGGATCTTTTTCTTGTCTCAGCTTTCCATGATGCTGGAAATCGGCATGCCCCTTAAGAACGCTCTGAGCGCCATCGGCCAGCAAACAAATGATGCGCTATTAAAACAGGTGATCGAGACCATACGCCAGGACATTGAGGAGGGGCGACAACTCTCAGAGGCCATGAGACGCCATCCCTGGCTCTTGAATCAGGTATACATCAGCATGATAAAGGCCGGGGAGACCGGCGGTTTTCTGAAAGACATCATCGACCGGATTGTGGTGATGCAGGAAAAACGTAGGGCCCTGATTGCTCAGATCCGGTCTGCCATGACCTATCCGGTAGTCCTGTGCGTCCTGGGTGTGCTTGTGGTCGTCTTTGTCCTGGTGGGTGTGCTGCCCAAGTTCACCCTTTTTTTTGAAGGCAAGGAACATATCCTGCCCTTTACGACCCGGTTTCTTATGACTATGAGCGCCTCCATGCGGGGATACTGGTGGGCTTATCTTGTGGGAACCACGGGGCTTCTTGTGGGCCTCAAATGTTGGATAGACAGCGGGCCGGGCCGGGCGCTAACGGACCGTATCTGCGTGAGCGCACCCGTCTTGGGCGGACTCTTCAATAAGATCTATACCTGCCAGATGCTTCGAACACTTGGACACTTGATGGAAAGCCAGGTGCCACTTCTCGAGGCCCTGGATGTGACGCGCGGCACGATCAGGAATCGGTACTTTACAAGATTTGTTACTGGCATCATGGCCCACGTGGAACAGGGCGGAAAGTTTTCCCAGCCCTTTGGCAGCTATCCTTATGTCATGGACACGGTCAAGGAAATGGTGGCTGTGGGCGAGGAGGCCGGAAAGCTGCCCCGGGTCATGTTACGCCTGGCCGAGTTCTATGACGGGGAGGTGGACAAAGAAATAAAGAAACTTTCTTCCCTGATCGAACCTCTGGGGCTCATCATTATGGGCGGGGTCGTTGGACTGATCGTTTCTTCAGTCATCCTGCCGTTGTTTAATCTGGCACAGGCCTTGCATTAAACTAACGATGAAGAAAGCTGAGTCAAACAGACTCGGTTAGGACAAGGCAAGACGCAATGATCTCAATTCGGGGGACTCAACCTTTTTGGGATTTTGTCCGATAGAACTAAGGAAAAGTTATTGGTAACAGTTCACCCTCTACTCCTTTTCATGTCATTTCGACCGTAGGGCCTGTCCTGGCGCGACAGCCGCCAAACAAGCGCTTCGTTTTTATGAGCCCGGTCTGGGCCAGGGAGAAATCTTGTTATGTGACTATACGCTACTGGATAAGATTTCTCACCTCGCCTCCGGCGGGGTTCGAAATGACAAAGGGGCCGAACTATTACGGTTATTGCCTTAAAACACAATCAGGAGGGGATGTCATGACAAGGTATTTTCGAGATCAAAAAGGATTTACCCTAATCGAGATGATCATTGTGGTCATCATCATGGGGATACTGGCCGCGGTCATCATTCCGCGTATTTCCATGAGCACTGATGACGCCAAGCTGAGCACGCTGAAGACGGACCTGAGCCACATGCGTAGCAGTATCGAAATTTACTATGCGCAGCATAACAACACATACCCAGGGCTGAAGAAAACGAATGGAACCGGGGATGCGACCGCTAACGATACCGAGGCGGCCACGGCATTTGTAAATCAACTCACACTGTATTCAGAGGCCTCTGGTAAGACAGATACCGATAAGGCTAATTTAACTGCCCCTATTTTTGGCCCGTATATCAGGGGGAATTTGCCCGCGAATCCCTTTGATCCCGATGAGGATAACGATGTGAAGTGTGATATAGCCGATGGCGCGCTTGGAGCAAAGGTGGCGGACACGGGCAGTGCCTGGAAATTCTTTCCCGTAACAGGTGTTTTAATAGCCAATGCTGACACCGATCACGATGACCTGTAAGGGTATAACGTCAATAACCCCGTCTAACAGGTGATAAGCTCCACTACCAGATATGTGCAGCAGGGTTTCACCCTCGTCGATCTGCTTATTGTAATCCTGATTCTTGGGGTTTTGGGGGTGATCGCGATACCGCAATTTCACTCCATGGTCACCGAAGCGAAGCTGAATGAGGCCACCGGGGAGCTGGTATCCGGGCTTCAATATGCAGGGAACCTGG
>DAOVEU010000343.1:0-3206 GCA_030668805.1 Desulfobacterales bacterium | reverse complement strand
ATTTCCAGCGCACAGGTGATCGTGAATACCCAAAGAGGAATCTTATTGGTCAGTGCTTTCTTTGGCAAAAAGAAAAAGATGACCAGGATCCAAAAAACCTCATAAAGGAGACCAGCCCCGTAATTGTTGAACCACCATTGGGCAGGCCCCGAATAGAACTTGAACAAAAACCCTGCTGGAGTCACAACGAAGAGGGCAAAGACAATGTATTTTCGGATAGAAGATTCTTGCACGACTGTATTATTGAGAAGAGTCAGAGGAACCCGATGATACCTTTAAGAGACGAAAACCCATCCAAGACAATCCCAATTGTTAACACCTGTCTGATCCTGGCCAACCTTTCTGTTTTTGTCTATCAGAATTTTTTCGTACCAAGAGGTGCTGGGCCATTGATCCTTCGTCTGGGATTCATTTCCTATGAGATTACCAATGCCGTGGATTTGAGTCCCAAGAACCTGGTACCTGTGCCTCTAACCATTTTGGCAGATCTTAGCAGATTTTGGACGATTTAGCAGATTTTGGAAAGTTCTTCTCACACAGATTCTCACATAGCAGATCGATGATAACCCTTTCCAACCAGCCCCGTCTCCTCCGTCCCCTATTTTGCAATCCGATTGACTAAGAAAGATTGCAATGTTATGGTTACTTTAACCCTAAATCCTATGAAACCCCTCAAAACGTCCCGAGCTTACAAGGCCATGACCCTTAACGAGATCATTCAAGACATCCACGGTCTGGATGCACAATTGACCGAATTAGAAAGGCGCTACGGGCTCCTCTCGGCCGACTTCTACCACCTGTACAAAGCTGGCGAGCTGGAACAGAGCCGTGATTTCATCCAGTGGGTTGGCTACTACGAAGCCAAACTGGCGCGCGAAGCCTCTTATCGGGAAACACATTCCTCCTGATCTCAAGCACAACCGGATCCAAGCGCCTGGTATCAGCTTCCAACAACCTAACCTGCCCACCCTCATCGAGGAAATCGAGCGCGAGGTTGTTTCATCTTTCCCAGACACTTCTTGACGACTTCGTTGCTCATGGTGGTCATGCGCTATGCTATCTGCGGCGTGCGCCACGCCCTCTGTCCTCTGGTAATCTATCATGTAATTCCACCAGGAATCTCTGCTTGGCCCGCCCGCCCTGCCTACCCCATAGATCAGAATGAGGAATATCAACGAAAACACGCGGAATTTCGAGTTGTAAGGAGCTGTTTCCCATGATAAAGTTTGAATTTATCCTTTTCTAAGCTTGGTTATGCAGGCCAAAGAGACAATAGATTCCTGGATTAGCCAGATAAGCGTCGCCTGTTGAGCCACTGGAATGCCATGGTGAGAGAATTGGTACAAAAAGTATAGTTTTGTAGTAAAGAAACGATCAGGCAATGGCAGCAAAAGCCTTCACGCACAGCGAATGGAAGAAGATTTCGGAGACGCTGGAAGCTGATCCGGCCCGATACGGGTTGCCGGACCGGGTATATGGGTCGGTTTTGCTGGCCTCTTTCAACATCCGGAAACTCGGCTCGGCTACGAGCCGCAATAACGATACCTGGAAGTTTCTCGCATACGTGTGCAGACGATTCGACTTGCTGGCCGTGCAGGAGATTATGGATGATCTGAGCGGCCTGCGAAAACTGCAAGGCCTGATGGGGCCTGAGTTCGGCATGATCGTGTCCGACAAGACTGGTGCTTTTCCGGGGGAACCAGGCGTTGGCGAGCGTTTGGGCTACGTCTTTAACCGGTCGATTGTCCGTCGCACAGAGATTGCAACGGATATATCCTATGACCGTTCCAAGGTGCTAAACACTCTTGGCCGGTACAACGATGAGATCCACGAAGCAATGGCGCCTTATGCCAAAAAGTTGGACGATTACCTCCGCAAGTTGGATGAGTACAAGGCCGGCAATCGCCGTACCAAACCAAAGCGGCCCAAATTCAAGGTGAAAATGCCAACCTTCATCACATTCATCCGCACGCCGTTCTGCGTGAGCTTCGAAATAAGCGGCCACCCCCGGTACCGAACCTTACCAGTTCATGGCGATCAACGCGCACCTCTATTTCGGGGATTACATTGCAGACCGCCGCCAAGAGTTTGACGCGCTGATGGAGTGGATCTTGGCCCGCGTGACGGAGAACGACAGGGCCTACTATCCAAACTTCATTCTTCTGGGTGATCTCAACCTGGATTTCGACAATCCGCGGACCGACCGAAAACGCATCGAAAAGCACATAAAGACGTTTAATAGTGATACAGGAGACGACGTGAACGTGAACTTCCCTTTTTTGGATCCTCATCCAGGCCAAAACAAGGTATTCCGAACCAATGCCCGCCTGGATGAAACTTTCGACCAGATCGGTCTATTTTGCCGGGACCAGCGCATGCCCAGCTACCTGGATAACGCAAGCATGGGGCAGGACCCCAGCGGCCCCGACTACGGCGTGTTTGACTTTGCAAACCTGTTCAGCAAGGCCCTGAACTATCAATCTCTTGATCGGTTGTCGCCCGACGCGAAGGGCAAATTCCTGGCTCGATTTGAGCACAAGGTCAGCGACCACATGCCCCTATGGTTGCGCCTGCCTCTGCCCTGAGTTTGGGCACGCAGTTGAGACAATGAGGTATAGTATTGAATGACTGAATTAGAACCCTTACAACCACGTGACATGCGCCGAGGTGACCTCCATGGTCGGATTCCTTGTCCTCCCTAGATAAAGGTAGCCTCTTGCGACACTGGAATACTGTGGTGAGAGGCCTGGCATAAAAGGTGTAGTCTTGTAAAGGCGTTTATGTTTTGATATTCTGATGATGATCCAAGCTTTCGAAAAGTACGCAGGGTGGCAGGTTGAACTTATTTCGGAAATGAACGACATAGGTGAAATCGGCCTCTTGATGAAAGAAACGAAGATTCCCAGCAGAGGAGGGTAGGTATGACATTGACATCAAAACTGGAGAATTTGGCTGCCGAGATTGTGGCTTTGGAAGAGCATAAGCAACAAGCACTTTGGGACCAAGTGGCCGAGTTAAACTTTCGCCGTGGCCTATATGCTCTTTCGGAGCAGTACCAAGAAAGGTTGCGGGAACAGGGAGAATTAGACCGTTCGGTTGAAGAGATTTTGGCTGAGTTAACGCAGATTCGTGAAGAGATTGCTGCACATGACTATCCGGGATGAAAGGGTTATTCTCGACACCAATGTTTGGATATTTGGTTTGCG
>DAOVEU010000344.1:0-3204 GCA_030668805.1 Desulfobacterales bacterium | reverse complement strand
TGATGTTGTGGGAAGCGGTCAAGAAGATGCGTGGTAAAAAAGGCACCTCTGTGGTTATTACTATCAAACGAAAAGGACTATCTGAGCTAATTGATTTCACCATTGTGAGGGACATCATTCCACTGGAGAGCGTGCGGTCTCATCTGCTCAAACCTGATTACGGCTACATTCGGATTACAAACTTCAGGGAAAATACCGCTGATGATGTCAAAAGGGCCTTAAGGAAGCTGGAGGCGGGCAAAACACCATTGAAAGGATTGATATTGGACCTTCGTGATAACCCGGGAGGGCTTCTCGATCAAGCGATTAAGGTCGCAGATATCTTTCTGGACAAAGGGCGAATCGTTTCAATCAAGGGAAGACTGAAGACCCATTCAAAAGTCTATGCGGCCCATCGTGACAAGGATAAACATCCGCATCCAATGGTGCTCCTAATCAATGAAGGGAGTGCAAGCGCATCAGAGATCGTTGCAGGGGCATTGCAGGATCATGGTCGCGCTCTGGTGCTGGGCACTACCTCGTTCGGAAAAGGGTCGGTTCAAACTGTTGAGCCATTGCGAGATGGTTCAGGCTTGAAACTAACCATAGCACGGTATTACACGCCTAAGGGCGAGGCAATACAGGCCCGGGGGATTGTCCCGGATGTTTTGGTCGAGGAAAGATATGTTTCCGGAAGTGAAGGCAAAAAGCATCCCCACATGAAGGAAAAGGACTTGAAAAACCATATCTTACCTGAACCAAAGGAGGGGCTGTCCGATGAAATGAAGGAGAAAATTCTAGAAATAAGAGGTGTGAAGGTGCCCGGTGAAAAGGCTTCAGATGAGGTAAAGCGTCTCCTTACAGAGGATAATCAGGTTCAAAGAGCCCTTGATATTCTTACAAGCTGGCAAATATTTTCAAAAATGTCCCATTAAACCGATACCATGGCGAGTCGGACAAGGACCACAAGCAAGAAGGGGCGCACCAGGGCCAAGAAAACCTCTCAAAACAAAACCACCAGGGTTGGACTTGTCATACTTGGCCTGCTTTTTGTGGGAATCCTGGGCTATGCTCTGTATCGGTTATTCACCTCAAGACCCACCCACCCACCTTTATTGCCGATCTTTGAGACCTCTCCTTCAGAAGGTGTGGAAACCCAAATCAAACAGATAGATCGGTGCATCTATGACGCCCTGTTGGCCCTAAATATTCCTGCTGGAGATGTGACATTCCAAACAGTCGAACCAAAGAGACACGGGGAGGAAGTATGGACTTTTTCAGAACTGGAGATACGTTTTCCAACAACTCTCGCTCGCAGCAATATTAAAGAAGCTTTTCTAACTCGGCTCTCTGAACGCATACCAAAGAAATCACTACGATTTACCTCTCGGTCCCAACAAGAGTTAATCCTTGATCTCTCTATCAATGGGCGTCACACCCATCGCATTCTCTTTGTTAAACTCATAGAAAAGAAGCTTGCGGCACCTCTCCCTTTAAGCCTTCCTAAGGTCGCGATCATCATTGATGACTTAGGATACGACGAAAAACTCGCTTCAAAGTTTCTGCTTCTCGATGGTGTAATGTCATTTTCCGTGCTTCCACACAGTCCGTTTCAAAAAAGCATCGCCGCAACTATCCACCGCAGCGGTCGAGATGTCCTTCTCCATCTTCCTATGGAACCCATAGAGTATCCCGATGTCGATCCGGGAGCCGGGGCACTCCTTTCGTCAATGGCACCCGACGATCTCTTAGATCAACTTCGAAAAGACCTGGATGCAGTCCCTCTTGCCGTAGGCGTAAACAACCATATGGGTTCCAGACTCACCCAGGACCCAGCAAAAATGCGCCAGATATTTACCATCCTGAAGAAAAGGAATCTGTTTTTTGTGGACAGTCTTACCAGCCCCCGGTCCTGTTGCCAGGAAACAGCCCATCTATTGAAACTGAAATTTGCACAAAGACACGTGTTTTTGGACCACGTTCAGGACCCAAACGCAATCCGCTTCCAGATAAAAAAACTTATCAGTATAGCCAGAAAAAAGGGCAGGGCGATTGGAATCGGGCACCCCTATCCTACCACATGGGAAGTGCTTAGGGAGGAGCTACCAAATATTAAGAACCAGGTGGGCCTTGTCAGGATTTCTGAACTTTTGGAATAGCAAACTATTACGATCTTCAAGACCCGGCCTTGTCGGCAACGGCATCCATCATTTTTCTGAAAGAGACTGAGAAGGCATCTACACCTTCCTGCTGAATCTCATCACATATCTTATTCAGGTCAATCCCTTCCTGCTGCAACAGATCCAGATCTTGTCTTACTTTATCCAGATCTTCTTCGATCGTCAATCTGGGGCTACCATGGTCCAAAAATGCCTCAAGCGTACTGTGTGGAAGGGTGTTGATGGTGTTCTTACCTATCAGTTCATCCACATATTTGAGGTCACTATACGCAGGGTTTTTTGTACTTGTGCTCCCCCAAAGCACCCGCTGTACACGCGCTCCATTTGACGCCAGACCGCCAAAGGCTCCACTATGAAATAACTCTTTGAATCTTTGATAAATCGTCCTGGCGTTTGCCACAGCAATTTTACCTTTAAGGCTATCTATCTTAAGGTCCTCAAGTATCTCATCAATTTTAGTATCTACCCTGCTCACAAACACACTTGCAACCGAACAAACCTTCTCCACAGAATTGCCGTCCCGAAGTCTCTCTTTTAGGCCATCTATGTAAGCCATAGAGCTTACTTCATAGTGCCTTAAGGAAAACAGAAGAGTAACATTGACATTGATACCATCTCGAGTAAGGACCTTTATGGCCTCGTAACCTTCCTTGGTGCCGGGGACCTTGATCATAAGATTAGGCCTTGCCACATCCTGATGGATTCTCCTGGCATGGTCAATGGTCCTCTCCGGATCATAAGCGTAATCAGGATCCACCTCAAGACTTACATAGCCGTCCCGCCCATCCGTCGCTTCATAGGTATCGTACAGCAGGTCTGCAGCAGACTGAATGTCCTGTATAGTTATCAAGTGACAAATCTCATCAGGCGACTTACCCACCTCAGCCAGTTCTCGTATCCGAGAGTCATATACCGAAGATCCATTCACTGCTTTTTCAAAAATACTCGGGTTGGAAGTGACCCCTGTAATCCCCAAACCAAAGAGCTTCTCAAGTTCGCCGTTCTGTATTAATCTCCGATCTATGTTATCATACCATGGACTCTG
>DAOVEU010000286.1:0-3706 GCA_030668805.1 Desulfobacterales bacterium | reverse complement strand
CATCCAAACAAGGAGAACGCCAATGTTCCCCACGGCCCCGAGGCGACCAACCTCACTTTAGCAGAGAGCATCAAGAAGGAATATGGCCTTCTAAACGTATTCTCACCGGAGGTGGGAGATGCCCACATGCACGGGGCCATTCACCTGCATGACCTGGGCTTCATTGACCGGCCTTACTGTTCAGGGCAATCCCTCGAATATCTGAAAAAATTCGGCCTTAACCTGCCCAATTCCTTAGCCATGGCAAAACCGGCCAAACATCCCGAGGTCCTGCTTGCCCACATGGTCAAGTTTGCCGCAGCCTTGCAGAGCAACTTTGCCGGCGCCATAGGCTGGGACGCGGTGAATCTCTTTTTTGCCCCATATTTGGAAGGGCTGGATGATCGGGCAGTGGAGCAGTTGGCCCAGATGATGATCTTTGAATTCTCACAGCAGGCGGTGGCGCGCGGGGGCCAGGCGATCTTTACAGATATCAACCTGTACTGGGAAGTCCCTAAACATTTTGAGGATGTGCCGGCGATCGGACCGGGCGGGTCTTACACAGGGAAGTCCTACGCCGAGTATGAAAAGGAAGCCCAGCGCTTTGTGTGGAAGCTCTTTGACGTCTTCAAAGAAGGAGACGGTGCGGGCAGGCCGTTTTTCTTCCCAAAGCCCCTGGTCCATATCACCGAGAAGTTCTTTAAGACCCCAGGCCACGAGGCCTTTTTGAACCACATCTGTGATGTGGCCTCTGACAAGGGAAATACCTACTTTGTCTTTGACCGGGGAGACACAGCAAAGATATCTGAGTGCTGCCGCCTGAGCTTCAAGTTGGAGCGCTCGGATCTCGAGGATGCCAAACAACCATGGAAGATGCGGTATTCGGCGCTTCAGAATGTGACCTTAAATCTGCCCAGACTTGCCTATGAGGCAGGAAGGGACGATACCAGGCTCTTTGCCAGGATCGGCGAACTGGTAGAAATAGCCGTAAAGGCCCATCGGCAGAAGCGAGACTTTATCATGCGCCTTCTTTCCCATGAATCCTCCGGGCCGTTGAGCCTGCTTAATATGGGCCTGGATGGTAGCCCGTATCTAAGAATGCATCGGTGCACCTATCTGATCGGCATGGTCGGGATGAATGAACTCATTCAGTATCACACAGGTGAAGAGATGCATGCGTCTGTTGACGCGATGAAGTTCGGCCTGAAGGTCATTGCCCACATGAAGCTCCTGGCCGACCAGTACAGCCGTAAATATGACATGCGCTTTGTGCTGGAACAAACCCCGGCAGAAAGCACGGCCTACCGTTTTGCAAAGCTTGACCTGAAGTATTTTCCCGAGGAATCATCCACGGTGGTCAAGGGAAATCAAACCGCAGGCGAAGTCTATTACACAAATTCAACCCTTTTCGATGTTGGTGCACCTATGAACCCTATTGAGCGGGTGCAGCTTGAAGGGCGCTTCCATCCCCTTATCGAGGCAGGAGCCTTAACCCATGTGTGGCTTGGCGAGTCCAAACCGCCAGCAGAGTCCTTGGCGAATTTTGTGATCAAGGCATTTAAACAGAGCAAAAACGATCAGATCGCCTTTTCGCCTGAATTCACCTCTTGCAAGGCGTGCGGCAGGCTAAGCCGAGGGCTCCAGGAGGCCTGCCCCTGGTGCGGCAGCACGGATGTGGACGGAATCACCCGCATCACGGGCTACTTCACTACAATTTCAAGCTGGAACAAGGGAAAGTTGGCGGAGCTCAAGGATCGCTATCGAAATAACGGACAATTTCTCAGGAGGAAATCATGACTCTTTTTACAAAAAGCCTTTGCAGTGCCTGTCAGGAAATCAAGAGGGAATTCGACTTGAAGACCATTGGGGTTGAAGTAGAAGAACTGGGGCCCGATAACCCCGAGGCCTTGGCCCATCTGGCCTGGCATGAGTTGGTGGAAACCGCTGAAAAGACCCTTCCGATCTTGGTGTTGAACGATTCATCGACCATTTCCGACACAGGCGGAATCAAATGCTATCTTGCCGGGATAGTCATTGGTCATTAGTCATTGGACCAACTTCCTCCCATCAAAGGCTTTATCGAAACCTCCTTCCTGGATTGGCCAGGACAGGTCTGTGCCGTCATCTTTTTGCCCTATTGTAATCTCAGGTGCCCTTACTGCCATAACCATCAGCTCGTCTTAAAACCAGATACCCTGGAAACCCTATCCCTCGATGCAATACTGGATCGGCTCCGGCCACTCAAGGACTGGATTGACGGCATATGCATCACGGGCGGAGAGCCCACCATACACCGGGGTCTGCCGGACCTGCTCAAAACGATCCATGAGGCCGGTTTTAAGACCAAGCTTGATACCAATGGCACCCAGCCTGAAACACTCCATTATCTGATCGCAGAAAAATTGGTGGACTGTGTGGCCATGGACGTAAAGGCCCCACTGGATGACGCCACATATGCCCGCTGTGCAGGGGTGTTCGTGCCAACGAGTATCATTAAGAAATCGATCGAGGTGTTCATGGCAGCCAGTGTTCCCTCCGTGTTTCGATGCACGGTGACTCCCACCCTTCTTGCAGAATCGGATGTTTGTCTTTTGGCCGAGCAGCTTAAAGACCTCGGGGCTGTCCGACCCGCGGCATCTGCTCCATCCCTTACCCTTCAGAACTTCAATCCTGCCGATCCCATGGAGCCGGCTCTCAAAAATGTAAAGCCCTTCACCGAGGACGCCCTTTCCCGCATGCAGGACCAGGTCAACCGCATCCTTAGTTGAAACTCCAAAGGTCGTGTTTTCAGGGAAGCATCTGTGCCTTCACTTCGGTGATTCCGCTCACATCCTAAAAGTGTTGACCATGGCGTGGCTTGCTTATAGAGTATAAACGGGTTGCCGACAAGGAGGTCTGAAATTGAAAACTGAAGTGCTGAAACAACTGTTTGGGCTTGTATTGCTGTTCTCTGTGGTCGTCCTTGCTGCTGGGGGAGGCATGGCCGACGAGCCTTGCCGGGTCGTGATTGTGCCATTCAAGATGAATGCGGACAGGGATCTTTCATTCCTGAAGGAAGGCATCGTTGACATGCTAACGTCGCGCTTGTCATGGGGGAACAGGGTGATAGTTGGAAGGGAAGACACGGGTCACGTGCTCGCGGACATATCCGTGCCGGTTAACGAAGAAATCGCACGGGCCATAGGCACCAGGCTCCGGGCCGACTATGTCTTGTTTGGAAGTCTCACCATATTCGGCAACAGCATCAGCCTCGACGCCAAGATGGTGGATGTCCACCAGAAGAAACCGACGCTCACCTTCTTCAAGCAGAGCAAGGAAATCGACGAGGTAATTCCTCAAATCGATCTTCTTGCTGCCCGGATCAACGAAATGGTTTTTGGCCGCCCTGTCGGCTCCCGGCGGCCGCCCGTCCACGCAGGGAAGCGCCCTGCCACCTATGTCCATCCGGAAAGCCTTCTGGCCGGGGAATCAAGCGGTCAGGCAAAAGCCTTAGACGTAAAACCTGCCCCGGCAATGGGGCCCGGCCTAGCGGAATCCGGCGGCATGAGACCCGCCGATACGGCATCAGCAGCCTTCTGGGAAAGCAGGGGCTTTAAGGCCTTCATCAAGGGGATAGCCATTGGCGATGTGGATGGAGACAGCAAGATAGAAACTGTCTTCATAAGTGATCGGCGTATTTATGTGTACCGGTATGAGAATAAGAAGTTTTTGAAAATAAGGGAGCTGG
>DAOVEU010000235.1:0-4276 GCA_030668805.1 Desulfobacterales bacterium | reverse complement strand
TTTAGCTCACTTTAGGCACTTCAATGTCTCCTCGATCTGGTCCATGATGCTAAGGGCAACCCGCAGGGCATTCCGCCCGTCTCTCCCCGATACCAACGGGGCCTCACGATTTCTTACGGACCGTACAAATGCCTCCAGCTCAGATTCCAGGGAATCGGCTTTCTCAAAGCTTGTTCGTTGCAAAAACATGCCGGGGATGGGAAGCCCGGCGCCCTTCCCGTCCTTCCGGACGATCGTAATCTCATGATTCGCATAATCGACCGAAACATAGGTATCTTTCTGGAAAATACGTATCTTTCGCATGTTTTTCAGGGAAATACGGCTGGCAGTTATATTGGCAACACAGCCATTCTCAAAGACAAGCCGCACGTTGGCGACGTCCACGCAAGAAGATATGACCGGAACACCTGCCGCATGAATGCTCTTGAGTTCTGACCTGACAAAACTTAATATGATATCGATGTCATGGATCATCAAATCTAAAACTACATCCACTTCGGTTCCCCGTTCCTTAAAAACACTCAAACGGTGAGACTCTATGAAGAGGGGACGGTCCACGACCTCCCTCAGGGCTATCACCGCGGGATTGAATCGCTCCAGATGTCCCACCTGGATGATTGGGCCGTGGGAATCTGCAATCTTTATTAGAGCATCTGCCTCCTCAAGAGTCTCTGTTATGGGCTTTTCGATCAAGACATCCACATTATTTTCCAAGAGATCACGGCTAATGGAAAAATGAAGGGGGGTGGGTACCACCACACTCACTGCGTCTACTTCACCTATGAGATCTATGTAATCGGTAAAAGATTCCGTTCCAAGCAGTTTTGCAACGTTTTGCGCCCTTTCGGTAATGATGTCCACCACACCCGCAAGCTTCACCCCATCCATCCGGGCATATTTCTCAGCGTGAAACCTGCCGAGGTATCCGACTCCCACGACGCCTACACGTATTGGTCCCATGGTTTACTCAGCCTATTCGGGCGGGGTTTATCCCCGCCCGCCAGTGCCTAAAGTGAACTAAAGTGAGCTAAAGTGCCTAAAGTTTAAGAATGAAATCATCTGCAATTCGGGAAATGGGGTATCCACTCGTCTCTCGTTGATATGGCCTAATTCATTGAATTATTGGTAGATTTCGCGTATAGACAATGGGAACCGGATTTCGTCCGGTAGGCCCTGTTTTTTCAATCATATTCGGTTTTTTTTACGAGAGTGAAGTGGATACCCCCCTTCGGGAATTCAGGAATTGTGAATTGAGGAATTGAAGCAATTCTATCTGATCCTAATCCCTCAATCCCTGAATCCCCAAATTCTCTTAACTTTAGCTCACTTTAGGCATTTTAGACACTTTAGCTCACTTATTCCATACCTATAATCACAATTCCGTTTCGATCAGCCAGTGCAACCATCTCTTCCCTGCCAAAGACCACCGTCTTGCCTGCCTCAACGGCCAGGACCGACGCTCCAACATCACGCATGGTCTCAATGGTTTTGACCGCGACGGCCGGCATGTCGAATCGCATATCCTGGTTGGGCTTACTTGCCTTCACAACGACCGTTTTTTCCTTTCCAAGCCCCCCTCCTCGCGTTATGGTGGCATCAGTACCATCAATAGCCTCAACCGCCATCACTGACCTGTCCCGAACCACCACAGTCTGGCCAATATCCAACCTTCCAATCTCCTTGACTATACACCATCCGAAATGTACATCGGCCATCTCGGACTTGGTCGGCTTGCGCCGTGTCCAGCATCCTCTTTTTGCCAGGAGTTCGGGCACCAAGAAAGTAGAAGGGTGAATGGTTATCCCCTCTTTTTCCAACTCGCCGGCAAAGGCCCGCAGGAGTCCATCGTCCTGCGTATGATCCATAGTGGCCAGTATTTTCAGAGCCCTCAGGTCCGGCCTCACCCCTGAAAACATCTTGGTCTTGGTGATGGCCCCAGCCAATACCGCATCACTGACTCCATTTTCCTTAAAAAATGCAATAAGTCGCTTCAATTGGCCGATCTTTACCCACCTTATCGCCTCTACAAGGTTTTCCAGTCGGGGATCGGTTTCCCCAACATGGGCTATTGCGTAAACCTTCAACCCCATTTCCCTGGCCGCCTTTGAAAAAATGCCGGGGAACTGCCCGCTCCCCGCAATGACCCCGATTTTTGGGTTTGTTGGGTTCATTGTGTTATCTCGTTATCCCCCGCTCGGAGGATTTGATGAACTCTATGAAATTAACAACCTCTGGTATCTGATCCACCTCTGCAGTAACCCTTTCAATCCCTTCGTTCAAGGTCAATCCCAGCCGAAACAGGATTCGATAGGTCCTCTTGAGGGCATGCATGGTCTCTGTTGAAAAGCCATGCCGCTTCAAACCCACGGCATTCAACCCGTGGAGTCTGGCGCGGGGTGTGCCGGATGCCAGTACATATGGCGGAATATCCTTTGTCACACCAGTCATGCCACCTATAAAGGCATAGTCTCCGATCCGCACAAACTGGTGAACGGCTACAAAGGCACCCAGGGTGGCACAATCTCCCACCCTGATGTGGCCGGCAAGGGTGGCAGCATTTGCAAAAATCACCTTTTGCCCGGTGAAGCAATCATGCGCAATGTGCGTGTAGGCCATCAAAAAATTCTCTTCGCCGATTTCGGTGATTCCGCCGCCGGCCTCAGTCCCCCTGTGAATTGTCACAAATTCTCGGACTGTGGTTCCCCGACCAATCTTTATGACCGACTTCTCTCCCCCAAATTTCAGGTCCTGAGGAACAGCACCTATGGCTGCGTGTTGAAATATTTTGCAATCAGCCCCGATGGTCGTGTACTGATCTATGGTAACGTGAGGGCCAATGATAGTGCCTGCATGTATTTTGACGTCACCGGCTATTACGGAATACGGTCCAATCTGAACATTAGAATCTATCTCGGCCCCGGGATCAACGATTGCAGTAGGATGTATCATGGTTCTTCTCCTATCATGGCCATGACCTGAGCCTCCGCAACCAGAGTTCCGGCCACAGTCGCCTTACCGGACATCTTGAAAACGTTCGCGCGTCTTTTGATAGGAATTATTTCTAAAATGAGCTGGTCTCCTGGAATCACAGGTTTTCTGAAACGGGCCTTATCAATGCCCATAAAATAGATCAGTTCTTTCCTCTTCTCCTCAGAACGAGAAGCATTAACAAGGATTGCTCCTGCCTGCGCCATGGCTTCGACGATCAGCACGCCTGGCATAATGGGTGTCCCTGGAAAGTGTCCCTGGAAGAATGGTTCATTCATGGTTACATTCTTGAGGCCAACAATACGCTCATCGGGTACCATTTCTACGATCCGATCAACCAGAACAAAGGGATACCGATGGGGCAAAAACTCCATAATCTTTCGAATGTCATATACTGTTTCCATGTTTCATTTCCTTCCAACAGCTTGCCTGTGATTACAATTGCTTAACATCAAACGGAAAAGCCGTTAACATATTGAGTGCCTAAAGTGAACTAAAGTGAGCTAAAGTGAGCTAAAGTGAGCTAAAATTTAAGAATGAAAACATTTCTAATTCAGGAATTCATGAATTGTGAATTCAGCAATTGAAGGAATGCTCCCTAATTTTAACGTCTCGGAAACTCTACAACTCGTTGTAATCATTTATCTTTCAGTGGCAGTTTTTGTGCCATTGATCTGGAATGATGGCCCGCCCTGGCGCGACAGAAGTCGGACAATGCCCCCGAAAAAGAAACCCGGTCTGGGCCAGGGAATATTGGAACAATGGAATATTGGGAATAAACGGCCGAAAAGAATCATTTCTAATTTGTCTTAATTCCTTTTAACCCAATATTCCACCATTCCATTATTCCAATTGGGGCGAAGCCCCTAAGTTCAATCCCTAAGTCCCTGAATCCTTTTAACTTTAGTTCACTTTAGTTCACTTTAGTTCACTTTAGGCACTTTAGTTCACTTTAGGCACTTTAGGCACTTTCTATCTATGACTTTTCCATCTTCTCAATTCGTTTCTCCAATTCTCTTAGCTTTTTTTTCATATCCGGAAGCTTCGGGATAATGCTGGACGCTTTTAACCAAAGCCGATGGGGCATTCCCGGGAAACCGGATACAATCTGGCCGTCCTGTATCGACTTGGCAATCCCTGCCTGGGGGCCGATTGTGACCCCGTTGCCAATGGTGACATGTTCTGCCACTCCTGCCTGGCCAGCGAGTATCGCATGATTTCCAATGGTTACACTGCCTGATATGCCTACCTGTGCAACAAGCACTGTATCCTCGCCCACCACTACATT
>DAOVEU010000128.1:0-6027 GCA_030668805.1 Desulfobacterales bacterium | reverse complement strand
TGAGCGGTTCAACGTTCACGGTTCCCGGTTGAAGAGCCCCTGGCCCAGACCGGGACTACATGGGCACCAAAATCATCTTGGGATGTCGCGCCAGGGCAGGCCTAACTGGCTGTTAGCAAAGTTCAGGTTTCAGTGTTCAGGTTTCAGTGTTCAGGGTTTTGACACCTGACACCTGACACCTGATGGGTGAAAGAGGCTAATCTGAGCATTGTGTTATAAAGTTAAGGATATCAGTAGACTATAACCTTTGAACCCCTGGCCCAGACCGGGATTATAGGCTTAGTAGATCAGTTTAAGCAGCTCGCGCCAGGGCAGGCCAAACCCTCTCCCCCCGTGGGGGGAGAGGGCAGGGTGAGGGGGGGGGAAGGAGTTCCGACCCGTGTTTGATTTTTTCAGGAAGAGAAGGGAACGAAAGGCCCTCAGAGATGAGAATGACAGGGCGCTTTTTGTACAACGCTTTAATGCCTTTCGCCAGGTCCTTAAAAGCAACAACGAAGTGCTGATGACCATGGCCGATATGCAGGAAAAGGCCACTGGTGACTTCGTCTTTGATAGGGCCTATGTCCAGTCTTCCTATCAGGCTATGTCCGATGGGGTTAAGAGAATAGTCGACAATCTAAATGTCCTGGGAGATGAAAAATACAAGGACCTGATTGTTCCATTTCAGAAAACTGATGAGGCGATCCGCAAGCAGCTTACTGCCAGGGTGGCCATTCCCGAGACCGATTTTGTCCTTGGACTGAAGGAGCTCGGAAAAGAGACCGTGGCCTCGGCTGGCGGCAAGCTTGCGCACATGGCAGAGCTTGCCAATGTTTTGGGCCTTCCTGTTCCCCCTGGGTTCGTGGTGACGACCTATGCCTACCAGACCTTTGTCCGGCACAATCAGATCCAGGACGTCTTGAACGAAAGAACGAGTAAGCTTGACATCCGCAATTATGACGAATTGACGGCCGCAAGCCACGAAATGCAGCAACTGGTTAGAAACGGACAAATACCACAGGAGATTGAAAGGGCCATCCTTGATGCATACAGCGCCATGTGTCAAGAGGCGGGGGAGGAGAACCTGAAGGTGTCTGTTCGGAGCAGTGCACTTCACGAAGATATCATGGCCAGTTTTGCAGGCCAGTATGAAACAGCCCTGAATGTGCCTGCGGAGGACCTTCTGGCCCAATACAAGAGCGTGCTGTCCAGCCAGTTTACCCCTCGAGCCCTGTTTTATTACAAAGATAAGGGGTTCTGTATCGAAGAAATGGCCATGGCGGTGGGTGTGGTTGCCATGATCCAGGCCAAGGCCAGCGGTATCATGTACTCCTGTGATCCTGGCAGCCCACAAGAAAATGCCATATTGATTAATGCGGTGTGGGGGCTCGGGGCCTATGCGGTGGGAGGCGTGGTGCCCACAGATAACTACAGGGTTTTTGGAGACGGCGCAAGAAAGATCCTACATGAAGAGATAGGCCACCAGGAAGTGATGTTGGTCGGGGGGGCAGAAGGTGACACTCATGAAGTCCCCGTACCCAAAGAATCGCTGGGAAAACCGTGCCTGAGCGATGAGCAGATCTATGAGCTTGCCTCCTATGCGCGCAAGGTGGAAGCCCACTTTGGCCAGCCCCAGGATATGGAGTGGACCATGGACCAAAAGGGTCGATTGTATCTCCTCCAGTCCCGGCTGTTGCGTGTGGCTCCTGCAGGAGCCCTGGCCGACGAGAAACGGCCAATGGTGCCCAAGGGGTACAAGATTCTCCTGGATAAGGGAACCATTGCTTGCCGCGGCGTTGGGGCGGGCCCTGTCTATGTCGTCAACCGTGAAGAGGACCTGGCGAATTTTCCTGAGGGTGGCGTGCTGGTGGTGAGACACACTCACCCGCAGTTTGCGGTGGTGCTTGAAAAGGCATCTGCTGTTGTCTCGGACATCGGAACTCTCCTGGGGCACCTGGCCACGGTAGCCAGAGAGTACAGTGTGCCGGCCATTTTTAGTACTGAGAACGCCACCAAGGTCCTCAAGAATGGCATGCACGTGACCGTGGATGCAGTCTATGCCAATATCTACGAGGGGGTCGTGGAAGAATTGCTGAGGAAAAAAAAGACTGACGATACCTTTAAGGCGTCTCCTGTCCTGAAGCAACTCCGAGAGATATTGCAAATGATAACCCCTTTGAACCTGACAGATCCCCGGAGCCCGGACTTTAGACCCACAGGATGCAAGACGCTCCACGATATTACGAGGTTTGCCCATGAAGTCTCTCTGGAGGCCATGTTTGATCTTAGCAAAAAGAGTCATTTTGCTGCTGAATCGACTAAACAATTGGTCTACAGGGTTCCTATGCAGTGGTGGGTTATTGATCTGGAAGATGGTATCAAAGAAGGTGTAAAAGGGAAAAAGGTCAGATATGAAGAGATCGTATCTATCCCTATGCGAGCCCTGTGGGAAGGTATGACAGCCATACCGTGGAAAGGCCCCCCACCAGTGGACACCAGGGGTTTCCTTTCGGTTATGTTAGCGGCGTCGACAGATCCCAGCATGGATCCTGCGGTTCGGAAAGGATTTGCCGAGAAGAATTATATCATCATCTCAAAGCACTTTTGCAACTTGAGTAGCCGGCTGGGGTTTCACTTTTCAACAACGGAGGCGTATGTAGGTGACAACCCTAATGAAAACTATGTCAGCTTTATCTTCAAAGGTGGCGCGGCCAATGTTGACCGGAGGGTGAGAAGGGTCCAGTTGATTGGAAAACTCCTGCAGCAGTTTGATTTTCGAACCGAGGTCAAGGAGGATTCACTCTTTGCTCGCCTGGAAGGCCACGATCAGGATTATGTGAAGGAACGTCTAAAGATATTAGGACACATCATCATGCATACCAGACAACTCGACATGGGCATGTCGAATGTCGCCAGGGCTAACTGGTATTACCAGGATATGCTGAAGGGAATCGAATCTTTTACGAATACGACGCATTAGGGAAGTGAGCTAAAGTTGAGGATTTGACTTATCATTCGCTTAATAGGGATAGACTTTTGTTAATTTTGAGAATCTATTTTCAGGTGTCAGGTTTCAGGTTTACGTTCCGCAGGCGTGTTTAAGGTCTTGCGCGATTTTTCCCTGAAACCTGAACACTGAAACCTGAAACCTACATGTGCCCTGAAACCTGAAACCAAAACGGGATAAAGATTTAGGTCCATATAAGAATTAATCTAAGTGCGAATTTGATAAGCGAACGATGAGATACTTCAAATACTTTGCCCGAAAACGGGGCCTGCGCCTTATGACTATCGTCATCCTGGGTCTCCTGGTCGGTGCAGCCATACACACCGTGTACGTGAGCCAATCTATGATACAGGGTGCATTCGTTGCTGCGGTGGTTATTGCATTAGTAGCCTTTTTCATCGCAAACGAAAGGGCCTGGCAGCAAACCCTTGAGCAGGAGCTAAAAGAAAAGACCAAAAACCTTGAGGACTATGCTCAGATGCTAAAATGTTCTGAGGAAAAATGCTGCTCTCTGGTAGAGTCAGCCGATGACCTGATCTATACGATAGGCAAAGATTGTAATGTCTTGTCTGTCAATCAATATAGCAGGAAACTCATGGGACACCGGTCTGAGGACATCATCGGCAAGAATATAACTAACTTTATCGAATATGAAGGGGATAATGGTGTCCATTCTATCGTTGCAAGGATTTTCCAAACCTCGGAGACTATTCTGCGAGAAGAGAAGGTAAAGATAGGGGATAAGGGGTATTGGCTCGACACAAAATACAGGGCTGTGCGACCAGACCAGGGTGAGGTAAATGCGGTTCTGGTGATTTCACGGGATATCACGGAACAGAAGAGGATGGAAGAACAGTTCTTTCACACGGCAAAACTGGCATCTATGGGGTCCCTTTCGGCCGGCGTTGCTCATGAAATGAACAACCCGATTGCCATTATCCTGGGTTTTACGGAACTATTGCTGGAAAGGACCCCTGAGAATTCCAAAGAGTATGAAATTCTCAAGACCATTGAAAGGCAAGGAAACAACTGTAAGAGGATCGTGGAAAATCTCCTTGCTTTTGCCAGGATTCCCAAAAAGACCACCACAGAGACTGATGTGGTTGACGACCTACAAAATGTTGTCAATGTGGTTATGAATACCCTGCTGACCAAGAAGGTAGACCTCAAGACCGACATAGAAGAAATTCTCCCCACAGTGAGAGCGGACGGCCGGCAGCTCGAACAGGTGTTCTTGAACATTATTAACAATGCGGTGGCAGCTATGGATGGCGGGGGAATCCTGACCATCTCAGCACACCGTTCCGGCGATATGGTCAATATAGGCTTTACAGATACAGGCCATGGCATATCCCCTGAGAATATGGACAAGATATTTGAACCGTTCTTTACCACCAAAGGAGAGGGAACAGGGTTGGGTCTTTCCGTGAGCTACGACATTGTGAAAAAGTTTGGAGGGGATATTCTGGTCAAAAGCCAAACCAGAGAGGAAGGCAAGGAGGCCGGGACCACCTTTACGGTGTTACTACCCGTGGCCGATGAGGAAGATCGGAAATCGGTTTAGCCCGTTAAAAAAAATTGTAAGCGTTCACCGCAGAGAACGCAGAGAACGCAGAGATGACAAAGCAGTTAAATAGGATCACAGAAGCGGTCATCGGAGCGGCGATGGCAGTCCATCGGGAGATCGGTCCCGGTCTGCATCAATATTAAAACTTTTACCGCAGAGACCGCAGAGATCGCAGAGAACCTTTTTAGAAAAACAAGGGTTATCTCTGCGTCCTCTGCGGTCTCTGCGGTGAGAAAATGGCCCAAACCATTTCAATGTCAAAGTGCTCAAGAGTGGCATACGCAGGTTAGTTCTTGGTTTAAAAGAATAGTTTCTCTGCGTTCTCTGCGTTCTCTGCGGTGAACGATTACAAAAAATTAAGGAGAAGATCATGCCACAAAGGATTTTAGTCATTGACGACGAACTCGATATGCTGATGCTAATGAGGATGATCATTGAAGATAACACCGATTATGAAGTGGAGACGACCAATAACCCGTCCGAAGCACTGAAAATGGTCACGGAAAACGATTATGACCTGGTCATTACCGACCTTAAGATGCCTGGCATGGACGGGATAGAGCTCTTTGATGAGTTTAAAGAGATAAAGTCTGACATCCCTGTGATCATGATCACGGCCTATGGTTCCCTTGAGACAGCCGACGAGGCCATGAAAAAGGGGGTTGCTGACTTCATCACCAAGCCTTTCAGGAAGGACAGTATACTCTTTACCATGAACAGGGTCCTGGAACTTGCCCGGGTAAAAAGGGAGAATATAGATCTCAAACAGAAGTTAGGTGAACACAGCCCCTGAACGTAGGAAACTTGTGGACTCCCACAAATACCCCAAATTCCCTCCCCATTGAGGGGCTTATCGTTACTCATAAGTTCCCTCTCCCCTTGAGGGGAGAGGGTTAGGCCTGCCCTGGCGCTTTGCCTCCATTAGAGGCTGTCAAGCTCGCGGAACCAGGTCTGGGCCAGGGGTGAGGGGTGAAACGATGAAGCATCGCGCCAGAAAACTGAGAAAAAATATGACCGATGTCGAGAGGCTGCTGTGGCGATGTCTTCGCGATCGACAGCATACCAGAGCAGGCAACCATGTTGCGGGCCAATTGTTAAGATCGGGAACTTCGCCTTATCCAAACCATGGTGAAGCCCAGGCAGCGGAGTCCCCAAAGGACTTTATCCATAAAAAAAAGAACATCGAACATCGAACGTCCAACATCGAACGTTGAATGGGAAAAGATGAAGAAACAGAAGAATTAATAAAGATTTTCGTTACCAAAGGTGTCAGGTGTCAGGTGTCAGGTGTCAAAACCCTGAACCCTGAACCCTGAACCCTGAACCCTGAACCCTGAATGTTCGGTATTGGATATTCGTTTTTCATTCGACGTTGGAATAATTTGAGGAGCGGAGCGACATCATTATTCGACGTTCGACGTTCAATGTTCGATGTTGGACGTTCATCTTTTAATATGTTCGATGTTCATCTTTC
>DAOVEU010000296.1:0-3600 GCA_030668805.1 Desulfobacterales bacterium | reverse complement strand
GGCCGTGACATCGGGTTGGATCCCCTCTTTTTCCAGGGCCGCAAGACAGGCCAGATTCACCGCTGTCATTGCAGGTTGCAGGTTCACTGTCAGGGTGAGCTCTTCCATCGGGCCTTCAAAACACAGCCTGGAGATGTGGGTTTTTGTCACGTCGTCGACCATATCAAAGATCTCACGCACAAAATCATATTCCTGATAGAGATCAAGCCCCATACCGACTACCTGGGAACCCTGTCCAGGAAAGAGAAAGGCTATTTTTTTCTTCAAGATCGACTCCCTCCGTTCGTTGTTCATGAATCGTTATTCGTTTCATCATAGGGGCAAGTGCCTAAAGTGCCTAAAGTGAGCTAAAGTTAAAAAAACAAAAGAGCTCTAAAAAAGTTCAACCTGTGCGGTTACCTGAAAAATCCCTCTTTACAACGGGTTGAACCGGTTAGGCGGACCAACCAGAAGGTAGCGTGGGGGCTCTGTCCCCCACAATATGTGCCCCACAGAGGGGGCACGCTACGGGGTATGGATGTGTGGGGGCATGCCCAACAGCAACGGGCCAAGATACTAACCGTACAGGTCGAAAAAGTTTCTTCAAGTCCTCAACTTTAGCTCACTTTAGACACTTTAGACACTTTAGACACTATCCATTATCCTATCCGAAAACGGGCTCAACGGGCATAACGGGCTAAACCGGCTAAACCGATTCACGATTATTCCGTTCATCCAGGTTAAACATCCTCCGGGTAACGTCCACATGAAGAGACTTCTTATCCTCATGTTCGCTCTGCTTCAAAAAGAGTGTGGGATCATGCAGGATTTTCTTGACAAGGGCCGCTGTCAGCCGGTCAATGGCAGCCCGGTCCTCTTCAGATGCCCATGCCAGGGAGGCAAAGGTTTTCTTGAGTTCTGCCTGCCGGATCTCCTCGATCTTTTCTCTGAGTGCAATGATCGTCGGCACGACATCAAGGGATTGGAACCATCTTCGAAACTGGACCACAGCCCCGTCCGCAATCCGCTCCCCCCTGCGTGCCTCGTGTCGCCGTTCCTCTATGTTTTCCTCAATGGCACTCTTGAGGTCATCGATGTCGTAGACATATACATTGGTGATCCGGTTGATCTCGGGATCTATATCCCGGGGCACTGCAATGTCAATAAGAAAAAGGGGTCGATTCTTCCGGGCGCGCATAACCCCTTTGAAATCACCATGCCTCAAAATGTAGTCAGGTGCCCCGGTGGAGCTGATGACGATGTCCACCTGTTTGAGGTAGTCAGGAATCTCTTCGAATCGAATGGCCGTTCCCCTGAACCTCTCAGCAATTTCGAGACCTCGTTCAAATGTGCGGTTGGCGACAAATATGGGACCGGCATGGTTTGTGACAAGGTGCTCCACAGCCAGTTCTGCCATCTCGCCGGCACCAATAAGGAGCACTGCCTTTCGTTCCAGCTCACCAAAGATCTTGCGACCCAATTCCACAGCCGCATAGCTGATGGAAACCGCATGGTCGCCAATGCCGGTCTCCGTTCGCACCCGTTTGGCGACCGAAAAGGACCGGTGCATGAGCCGATTCAGGATAACCCCGCAGGTTTTATGATTACAAGCCTCCCGGTAGGATTCTTTGATCTGCCCAAGAATTTGCGCCTCCCCTACCACCATGGAATCAAGGCTTGATGCCACGCGAAAGATATGGCGTACTGCCTCATCTCCATTATGCACATAAAGGGCCTGCTCAAAGGTGCTCCGAGGTGTCTTCTTGAACTCGGCAAGGAAATCCTTAACCGTCTCCACCGCTTTGGACACATCCTTTGTGGCCAGGAGAAACTCCACACGGTTGCATGTAGAAAAGAGAACAATCTCATCCACGCAGGGCTCCTGGCGCATGGTTTCCAGCACTTTAGGGGTGTCTTCACTGGCAAAGGCCAAGCGTTCTCGAACCTCCACCGGTGCTGTTTCGTGATTCAGACCGATTACTACGATCTCCCTCTTTTCCACCATTAGCCTAACCCGGACAAACCGGAACCAAAAAACAATAAACCTATCACGAAAGCACGAAAGTACGAAGACACGAAAAAAGAAAATATCATTTCGTGTTTTCCCTGGCCCAGACCTGGCCTACAGGCGTAGTAGACTGATTTGAGCACGCAGCGCCCCTGGCCCAGACCGGGTTTGCTTTGCATCAGCATTTTCGATTCGCTGTCGCACCAGGGCGGGCAGGGCAGGCCTTCTTTCGTGTTTTCGTGATTGTCTTTGTGATTTTCTGCCAGAAAAAGCACCAGTTTCACAACTAAGGGACTAACCGGTTCATTAAAGAAGCCTACCCCAAAAAACGTAAGAAAAATGTAAAAACGAGTATCACAAATCCCACAATGGTCATAATGGCGGCCCGCCTCCCTTGCCACCCCACGGCCAGACGTTCATGGAGCAAGGCTGCAAATACCAGCCATGTGATCCCTGCAAAAATCTCTTTAGGGTCCCAGCTCCAGAATCGGCCCCTGACCATCTGGGCATAGATAACGCCGGTAATGACCCCAAAGGTCAGCATGGGAAATCCGGCAATAAGGCACGAATAACCCATTGAGTCAAGCAGTTTCAGGGAAGGAAGTCGACGGAAGAAAAAGCCGCGCTTTTTCTCCTTGATCGCCTGCTCTTGAATCAGATACAGGATGCCCACCAGAAACGCTATGGCAAAGGCGGCATTCCCCACAATGAGGGTCCCAACATGAACCGTAACCCAGAGGCTTTTAAAGAGTGGATCCAGTTCAACCGGCGGCCCTGGCAAGATGGAAGCGATGACCACGCACAGGGTGGCCAAGGGCGCCACAAGGGCTCCCAGAACCATTAGATGAAATTTGATTTGAAGTATGAGAAAGACGCCGACAACGGCCCATCCAAACGTGGAAAGCGCTTCATGGAGGTTTTGAACCGGAACATGTCCGGCCTTAAAGTACTGTAGCGCGATGACTCCTGTGTGACACAGAAACCCCGCCCAAAGGAGAATGCTTGCAACCCTGTATACGGGTCGCTTTTGAAACAAAACATAGCCCTGATAACCCAGCGAGCTTGCAATGTAGCATGCCATCGTCAAAACAAACAAAACGCTCATCGCTAGTCCTCTCTAGAAGTCGCAGATAGGAACCAAAACCCTAAGCAGGAAAAGCCCGAACAAAAAAATAATCACGAACCCGCCTGCCATCGCCTGGCACGGCATACAGCTTCAATGCTAGCATACGTGGCAATGGCGGGCAGGAGCACGAAAACTTGAAAGCACGAAACAAGATAAAAGGCCCAGACCTGGCTAGTGCTTGAACGAAAACTTGGCAAAAATGTCATTTCGAGGAACGCAGCGACGAGAAATCTTATTTCAAAACAGAAGCTTAAAGATTTCTCCCTTCGGTCGAAATGACAAAAAGATCGAAATGACAAAAAGAGAGGTTTTAGGTCAGACTGTAAATAGTGAGAGCAATGGTCGTGCCACCGAAAAACGAGGACGGATATCGGCTTAACATGCTGATAACAAAGAATATTGTTGAGTACAGGTGCGCCCCTTTGACTCTGTGCCCATAGGGAAGGCTGTCAGTATTTTTTACGGATTGTAAAGTGCGGTATTGTTC
>DAOVEU010000061.1:0-8009 GCA_030668805.1 Desulfobacterales bacterium | reverse complement strand
CAGGTTTCAGGTTTCAGGTTTCAGATCTTGCGTTTCTCGCTCTTGACACCTGACACCTGACACCAAAAAGTACGAACAAAAGAATTTATCTCTTGGCGCCCGCATTCTTGAAAAGTGTAAACCGAGGAATGAAGGATGCCCGCGATTTTATCTGTTATAACAATCTTGCTGCCAATCTCATCAAACTGTTTACCAGAAACGTCCTCAAGAATATAATGATGAGCAACACGACCAAAGGAGAAAAGTCGATACCGGTGATCCCAAAGGGAAGCCATCTCCGCACGCGGTACAGCACCGGTTCGGTCACATTGTGGATAAACCGTACAATGGGGTTATACGGATCAGGGCTCACCCAGGAAAGCACGGCCCCCGCTATCACAACCCACATATAGAAAATCAAAGCGTAATCCAGAACTGTGGCAAGTGCACTCAGAAAATAGCCGACAACAAACATAATTCCACTTCAGCAGGTAAAAAAATCTTTTTGTCCGCCGCCGCATGACACAACCCCTGTCTGCCGGCGTGCAGGAGGCTACAGGAATTCGAGACCTAAACCCCTTAAAACGTCTCGGAATTTCTACAAGTTACTGAAACTCCTACGCTTTTAGTCGAGTGGTTGAGTGGGGTAATCGTCAAGTGGTTAACGACTCGACTACTCAACGACTCGACTACTCAACGACTCGACTACTCAACGACTCGACTACTCAACCAATTGCGGAGCGCAACGGAGCTAAATTCATACGATCGACGATTGCACCTCAAAAGTCAAGATATTTCATCCACACTCTTCACCCTACTCCTGGGGTGATGAAAATCAGCAAGAAGCATCATGTTTTTTCATCCCTTATTCATTCCTTTGTTATTGGTTATACGTTAATCGTTTAGGCGTTGCGCCGCTCGTTTCGTATGACGTCGGTCGGTTGCATTGTTCTTTTCCGATAACCGTTTCACGAATCCCCATACGAGCCGCGCAACCGCAACCGTTCCACTTAGGACGTCAGCTGGCAAATACCAAGTTGGAATAAAAACGGGATCAATATTAATATCAAGAAGAGGCTCATTTTCATCACCCTACCCTACTCCCGCCTATCTCTTCCAGAGCACGGCAAATACAATCCCCAGTATGAGCCACAAGGGCACGGATATGATCAGAGCCAGGGTCAGCCCCCTGAAAACACCCAACTGCCTGTACAGTCTATGTCTTTCGAGGGCTCGATTAATGATGACCTCCAACTCCTCCATCTTGACCGGCTTGGTGATAAAGTCGTAGGCCCCCTTTTTTGTGGCCTTAACTGCCGATTCAATGGTGCCATGACCGGTGATAACCATGACCACGGCCTGCCTGTCCCGCGCCTTCACCGCCTCCAGAAATTCAATCCCGTCCATTTCCGGCATCTTAAGATCGGTGATAACCAGTTGGAAGGCACCGTTTTCAAACCTGTTGAGACCCTCCTGCCCGCTGTAGGCGGCCACTGCCGAATAGCCCAAATCCGACAAATATTCTACCAGCCCATCGGCCAGCTCCTTATCATCATCTACCACCAGTATTCTTACACCTTGTGTATCAAAAGCCATGGAATTCCCTTCTTATTTTCCAATTCCCTGCCAATAGTGCTTAGATGACGTCCCTGGCCCTTTGCATGCTCCCGATGATTGCGAGATCTTCATAATCCTGTTATTTCACAAACTTGACGGCAGAAGGTGACTGCAATAAACGTTCCAACTCGCCATTTTTCGATAAACGCCTTGGAAAAAATACCGGCAGGATCATCCCTTTTGCTTTTTTTACCCAAAACTGCCTTGAGCTGAAATGGGTAAGATGTTTTGCCACGAAAAGAACGGGGGTGTATCGTAAGAGTGAAGCGGATTTGGAGAGGTTGAATAGGAGGCTAAAAGTGGGGCCTTGGGGTGGGTTTTTGGGGCTGTTTGGAGGGAGAAAGCGGTTCGATTCGTGCCTTATCTCATTTCCCTGTTGCCATCAAGATTGTCGGAATTGTTTTCAGCACCAATTTAACATCAAGCCAGAGTGACCAGTTGTCTATATATTCTAAATCTCTCTTCATCCATTTGGCAAAATCCATCTCGTTTCTCCCGCTCACCTGCCAGATACAGGTGATTCCGGGTTTCATGGAGAGCCTCCGTCTTTGCCATGGCTCATATTTTTCCATTTCGGACGGTATCGGCGGCCGAGGACCAACCAGGCTCATCTCGCCCTTTAAGACGTTTATGATCTGGGGGAATTCGTCCAGACTTAACTTGCGCAAGATTCTGCCGACCGAAGTAATGCGCGGGTCATCCGTGATCTTAAAAACCGGCCCTGTCATCTCATTTTGCGCGTTCAACGTTTCCTTTAGCGCCTCTGCATCTTCAATCATGGTTCGGAACTTGTACAATTGAAAACGCCGGCCATTGAGGCCGCATCTCTCCTGTTTGAAAAACACCGGCCCTTTTGAGGTGAGCTTAATGCTGAGGGAAATGACAAGAAAGAAGGGCAAAAACAGGGTAAACCCAATAGCAGCAGCCACATAATCAAACGCCGTTTTGATCAAGAGTTCGGCTGGCTTGTGGGGGGTGGTGGTAAAGGCCATGGTGGGGATACCCAGGAAATCCTCAAACTGGATGGTGGCAATCTCCCCCCGACGCTTGAGTTTGCGGATCTGCCAGTCCGGCACAATGCGAACCGACACACCGATCTCTTCGGCGACAGCAATATACTTATCTGCGTTCTCTATTTCCTTTAGAGGCATAGCAAAAATCAATTCATCCACAACCTCATTCCATAAGATTTTTCCCAGGTGATCAGTCGTCCCAATAACCCGAATACCGTTCTTTACCTTTTTACCGATCTCGCCGTCGTCCACCTCCAGGCACCCCAGGACTTTGTACCCGGCACCCAAACGGTCTCCGATGGCGTCGATCACGTCCCTGGCCATTTGCCTGCTCCCGATGATAAGGATGTTGCGAAAATTAAACCCCTTTTGCCGGTAATGAACTAAGATCCTGTAGACAAGCCCCTTGCTCAGGGCGAGCAGTCCGATATCAAGCAGGAAGAAGGTACCCATCATGATACGACTGACATCCTTTATTTTGAACATATACATACAAAAGGCCAGCACAAGCATGCCTGCGGACACAGCCTTGACCATGTTCCAGAATATCCGACCAAAAGACTGCCTTCTGTAGGAGGTATACAAATCAAACAGGCTAAAGGTGGGATACCAGATGATAATGATCATGAGCAGGACAATGTAGTAGTTGGGTGCTACGCTCAGTCCGCGGAAAAGGTAAGGCAGGAGCAGTCTCTTTATGAAATAGGCCGCGATAAAGGCTGCGGCCGTCATGCAGATGTCCAAAACCTTGTGGGCCTGGGTAATCAGCTTACTGCGTTCTCTCAGCATGATTGGTTGATTGGGGAATTAGTTAAATAGTTGAATGGTTAAAACGTCAACAGGTCAAATAGGCTAACTAGTGCTTGAACGAAAACCACCTGGATTATGCTTTTTCTGTCATTGCGAGGCCTGCCCGCCAGTGCCATTTGTGCTGTCGTTACAACTACCCGGCAAGCCAGGCGTTGGCAGGCGGGGAGGTACGACCGAAGCAATCTCCTGAAAATAAAGGGATTGCGTCGTCGTTCGTTCCTCACTCCTCGCAATGACGGCTCGGAATTGAGGGTTTTCGTTCAGGCACTAACTAGTCATTTTTTCTCGCTCTTAGATATTTTATGTACCCATTTAGAATACATCAACTCGTCTATCTTCTGAACAAAACCATCAAGGATTTGCTTTTTTGTAAGATGTTTGACCATATAGCCTCTTCCGTTTGTTCCAAATGCATCAGCTTCTTCAGGATGGTCTTTAAGGTAAATGACTGCTTTTGCCAACTCGTCTGCATTTTCCGGCTCAACCAGCAATCCGCAGTTCGCATTATCTATTACCCTGCCAAGTTCGCTGTCAGCTTCTGCGGTAGCAATGACAGGTCGCGCACTGGCCATGATGTTTAACAACTTTGAGGGAAGCACAATATTCTTGGCTTCTTTTCTCTGGGGAACTATGGACACATCCGCCGTGGCCAGCAGATTGCTTAATCTCTCGAAAGGCTGAGGCGGCAGGAACGTTATGTTGCTTAATCCTTTAAAATTCACATACTGCACCAATTGAGTCTTGACAGCACCATTTCCAGCCATCAGAAATTGAATATCCGACCTGTGTCTCAGTTTTTCCGCTGCTTGCACGACAACGTCAAGACCCTGCTTTACACCAAAATTTCCGGCATACAGCACCACAAATTTTCCGTTTAACGAGTACCTAAGACGATAATCAGTATCTTTTCCCTGAGGAAATACAACATCATCATTTCCCCAGTTCCTCAACAAGAAGCTCTTTTCTCTATCAACCCCTTTTTTCAAAATCCTTTCCAGCATCCCTGAAGAGATAGTGGAAATTGAATCCGCAAGATCGTAGATGGCCTTTTCGATCTTGCGCAGAATACCGGCAAATACTCGATCTTTAAGCATGCCGAGTTCTATCGCGGCATCCGGCTGGAGATCCTGGACATGGAATAAAACCCTCGAGCATTTTAGTCTTGCCAACAGCAAGACAGGAAGCCCGATAAACAACGGAGGGCTGACAACTATCGTTAAATCAGCCCTCGGTCCCATGAGATAATTGACAGCAGAAGAAAGAACGAAACTCAGCTCATGAATGATTCTTTTTAAGGTAGTTACAGGATTAGGAATATACACATAACTTCTACGAAGTTTTACATTATTAATAACTTCTTTCTTAAAATATTTTCCCCTATTCCCCTCATGTTTTAGCCAGTCAGGATAATAAGGGAATGCGGTGTACACAATTACGTCGAATCCTTTTTGAACCAGATATTCGGCCATTCCAGTGGTATATACGGGAATGCCAGTTAGTTCCGGAAAATAGTTGATGCCGACGATTGCGATACTGCCACTCACAAGTCTGTCTCTCTTCCATCCGCAGATTACGTAGATTTCACAGATTATACACAAATCTTTTATGTTCGAGCGATTTTGCTCCAAAATTGATTAAAAGGCTGGGATTTGAATGGTATCTCCTGGGTAGTAAACTCCCTTGCCAAGGCTTCCTGATACACAGACTCAAGAAACCCACAGCCAAGCTCCTTATGCACTTCAATGGCAGCGCCTATAATTTTATAGGTTCTTTCGTCCTTCATTTTTTTTAAATCCGTGTAATCTGCGTAATCTGCGGACTCAATTCTTTTCCCCAACAACAACCAAACAATCCCCATGACCGGTCAAATTTCCCAGCCAAAGGACCGGGAAGAAGATAAAGCGGATGACAAGCATCATGGAAGCGACCAAAATAGGAGATCGCAGGTAGCGATTAACATGACCAGGTTTAGCGAAGAGAAACGATAAAATGGAATGAGCCACCCAGAGGCTGGGTGTTATGTTTTCCATTCTAACAATTGCAAAGCTGGAGTCCTCTAGAACATATCTTAATGTCTTCTCTGAAAAATGGGTGATATGAAAAGGCACATGCCAGTTGATCCAATATCTTCCAAAAAGATATCGCAGCCAGCTTTTCCCGTTCGGCAGGCTGATCCAAACACGCCCGCCGGGCTTTAGAATGCGATGCACATGGCAAAGCATCTTCTTCGGGTCAAGGGAATGCTCCAACACATTTGAAAGCACGCACACATCATAAGGCTCGGCAGGCTCAAGTTGTTCGAGAGATTCGGTGTAAACACTGAAGCCGCGCTCGCGTGCAACAGCAGCGGCCTTTTCGTTCAACTCCAGACCTTCCGCATCAAAACCATTCCGCTGATAAATCTTAAGCCCTCGCCCCTCATTGCAGCCGATATCTAGCAACCGGCCCGAGCCTTTGATTTCGTGAAAAGAAATATCGCCGTCTATGGCAAGCCAGAAGCGGTAGAAAATCGATGAGAGAAAACGCGCCCGGAGGCGAGTATAAATCGTGTCTTTTTCTCCACCGAAGTTGTAGTAGGTCTCGTAGAGTCCGTTAAGCTCATCAAGCGAGGGGGCCGGACATGTCTGCTCTAATCCACAGTCTATGCATCGGCAGATATTCCAAACCCTTTCAATGCCAAAGCGGGTATCAAACAGATTTTGAAGTTCAACCGTTACTTTTGAACCGCAAGCTATACACTCCAAATTTTTCCCCACCATGACCTTTGCGTGAATCTCTTCCTCATCCTTCTTTTTACCGAAAAGTGCCTGCCCCGTAGGTCTTTTAGATCGTACTGGGGCCTGCCCCGTTAAATCTGCTTTCTTATTTAACTGGGGCCTTGAGCTAAAACGGGTGCGAATCTCTTGCTATTTTTTTCTTGACAAAACAGAAATGGTCATTATAATGGACATTATAGTAGAGGAGGGTTGCCATGCGACAAATACAACAATACATTCCCGTCACAAAGGCAAAAAGTATGTTGCTCGATTTGGTCAGAAAGATCAAAGTTTCCGATGACGTCATTGCTATCACCAAGAACGGTGTTCCTGAGGCTGTGCTAATCAGCATGAAAAAATTCCAGGGCCTCTTAGAGACATTGGATATCCTTTCCGATGAGAAGGCCATGGCATCCATCAGGACATCGATTCGTCAGGCCAATAAGGGAATGTGGATTGATTTTGATAAGGTTTTTGAAGAATGAGAAATCTGCGAATCAGGTTTACCCCTGAGGCAGCCAGATTGTTATCAAAAATTCATCCGGAAAACAAGAAACTAATCAAGGCGGCGATCAAGGAGCTTCGTCAAGATCCCCATTCAGGAGACGATCTAGAGGAAGAACTATCCGGTTTTAAGTCATATAAAATAAAAAGATATCGAATCTTACATAAAATCAATGAAGAGGAAAATGTCATCGAGGTCTATTATATCGGCCACAGAAGAGATGTTTACGAACAATTCAGGCGCTTGCTCGATAAACTCACATGACCCTTGAAAAACGATGAAATCTTTCAACGAGGAGGCAATTTACCCAAAACAGCCTTGAGCTGAAATGGGTAAAAAACAGGTTAGGCGCGTCCTCTTGTCTCCTGATATCATTAAGCTGTACATCGACAAATATTCCAAACCTTTTCAATACCAAAGCGGGTATCAAACAGATTCTGAAGTTCAGCCGTTACTTCTGAGCCGCAAGCTATACACTTTAAATCTTTTATCATCACATCCCAATTTCCGTGCCCTGCCCCCGGTTGAAACGTTTTTTACCCAAAACGCCCTTTTTTCTTTGCCTAAGCTCATCTTGACGAGTCCGAAGAATTGTGTAATACTATGTATGATCTCAAAACAGGAGCCGGGAGACTATTTTTGCGAATTAATGATTTCGAATGGGATGAGGGAAATGCCTTACATCTTCAACTCGGTCACGGCATAGCACCTGAAGAGGCCGAAGAGGTCTTCGCCAACAACCCTCTTTTCAGGCGGACAAAAAAAGGACATTATGCAGTTTTTGGCCCAACATTTGAAGGAAGGTATCTGACTATTATCTTCGAGCTTAAACCCAAAGGTATTGCTCGACCCATCACTGGCTGGGACATGAAGCGAGCAGAAATTCAATATTACAAGAAACACAGGAGATAAAGATGACAAAACAAAAAGCTTTGCCAAAAAAATGGGTTAAGTACTACGACCAGAAAAATATCTTGAATGAAATCATGGATGAGTCGGGTACCCTTACACTAGATGAGCGTCTTAGCCAGGATATACTTTCAGGTAAGCGTAAGAGGAAACTTAAAAATATCACTATTAAGATCGATCCTCTTCATGTTAAAGCAATCAAAAAACTTGCTACTATGAAGTCTATCCCCTATCAGTCATTGGTCAGGCATTGGCTTGCAGAGGATATTAAGAAAGAATTGGACTCGGTTATTAAATAGTTGCGCTTCCCAGCATTCCAGCATTTATCTCATCCAAGTAGTCCGCAAATAAAATAAACCAATAATCCAATGGACGTCCCCGAGATGCACGACGTCCCGCATTCACGCCTGACTTATGAAT
>DAOVEU010000381.1:0-2880 GCA_030668805.1 Desulfobacterales bacterium | reverse complement strand
TGCCCCCGAGGGCTACGGAGAGATCATCGGGGGTGGCCAGCGCGAGGACGATGCGGATATCTTGAAGGAGAAAATCGAGAAGGCCGAGCTCCCGGCTGAAAACTTCGATTGGTATTTGGACCTGCGACGTTACGGAAGTGTCCCGCACGCTGGTTTTGGCCTGGGCATCGAGCGAACCGTGGCATGGATCTGCGGCTTTGAGCATGTCAGGGAGTCCATCCCCTTTCCGAGGCTTCTGGACAGATTGTATCCATGATTGGAAGTGAACTAAAGTGCCTAAAGTGAACTAAAGTGCCTAAAGTTAAACAGATAAAGGGATTGACGAACTTGGGAATTGAAGGATTGAGGAATTCAAACTCAGACAAACTACCTTCAATTCGGAATTCCTGAATTCTCAATTCCTAAGATCTTGAATCACTAATAATTACATCCATAACTTTAGCTCACTTTAGGCACTTTAGCTCACTTTAGGCACTTTTCAGGAATTAGAACATGGCTGTTGATCGAACAAGACTCCTTTTAGACACCACCAAAAGACTCCTCAGGCGGGGTGCGTCCGTCCATCTTCATAAGATTGTCAACAAGACCCACGCTGCGGACCTGGCTGTCGTCTTCCATTTTCTGACACTCCGTGAGCAAGAAACCCTTTTCGACCTCATGGACACTATTGAGCAAAAGGCTATGTTCTTCAGTGAAGTGGAAGAAGAGATGCTTGTCAAGCTGATCGAAGATATGCCTGCCGAGAAAATCGCTGAGATCCTGGAGCAGATGCCAAGCGATGATGTGGCCGACCTGCTGGGAAAACTCTCTGATGACCGTGCCAAGGCCCTGCTGGATCTCATGACAAAGGAAGAGTCTGAAGAGGTGGAAGGGCTGCTCCGTTACGATGAACAGACCGCTGGTGGCATCATGCTACCGGATTTTATCGCCCTGAAGGAGGAAACCACTGCAAGAGGGGCTATAGAGGCCTTGCAGAAGGAATATATCGATGTGGAAATGCCCTTCTATCTGTATGTGGTCGATGATCACGCGAATCTTGTGGGCGTCATCTCGCTGCGTCAACTGGTTGTCGTGCCCCCTGAAACCAGGCTCAAATCCATTATGGCCACAGACGTTGTAAGTGTGCAGACCAACACCGACCAAGAAGAGGTGGCCAGAATCGTTGCTCGTTATAATGTGCTCGCAGTGCCCGTGGTAGACGAGAATAACAAACTGGTTGGCATCGTCACGGTGGATGACGTCATCGATATCATCCGCGAGGAAGCCACAGAGGATATCTTGAAAATGGCAGGGGCGGGTGAAGATCTGGTGGAATCCCAGTCGGTCTTGAAGAGCACCCGGATCCGACTCCCCTGGCTTTTGGCCAGTTGGATCGGGGGGGTGATCGCCTTTTTTATCATCGGCCACTTTGAAAGCAGCCTGAACAAGCTTATATACCTTGCGGCTTTTATACCGATTATTATGGGCATGGGCGGAAATATCGGAACCCAGTCTTCCACGATCGTGGTTCGCGGCCTCGCCACTGGCCGGCTGAATTTGAATGAAATATGGCGGGTTGTGCTGAAGGAGCTAATGATTGGGTTCCTCCTCGGATTTTTCTACGGGGTTCTCCTCGGATTTGTCGTCCACTTCCGTTACGACGTGATGCTGCTCGGCGTGACCGTAGGGCTTGCTGTCATAAGCTCCATGACCATTGCTGCCATGGTCGGTTCATTGGTGCCCATGGTTTTTGCCCGCATCAATATCGATCCGGCTGTTGCCACCGGGCCCTTTGTGACCACTTCCATTGACATCCTGAGCGTGTTCTTCTACTTCCAGATCGCAACCATGTTGCTCCATCTATAGCGCTTATGCCGCATCTGTCTTCCCCTGCCATCATGCTCCGTGCCATCGAGCACGGTGACTATGACAAGATCATTACCTTCTTTACCCTTAAGCGAGGCAAAATCTCGGTCATAGCCAGGGGGGCGAAAAAGAGCATCAAGCGGTTTGCAGGGGTTCTAGAACTTTTTTCGGTCTTAAACCTGGTGTGGAGCTTCGGCCGAGGCCGGGGGCTGCCAACCCTCAATGAGGCCTCGGTGGTCCATCCTTTCGAGCAGATCCGAACCAATATTGCCTGGACAGCCTATGCCAGTTACTGGTGCGAGTTGGTCTATACATGGATGGAGCAAGGCCAACAGCAGGTTTCTGTGTACAGCCTCCTTGAGCATACGCTGGATCAGCTCAACCGTGGTAGCCTGTCTGAGCACGCGCTTCACATCACTTTTCAGCTTCGCTTCATGACCATAAGCGGTTTTAGACCCGGCCTTGATCATTGCAACATCTGCCGGACGCCCCTCGAGCGTTTTGGGCGCTCCTCTGTTGCATTCAATGTCAGACGTGGAGGGGTGTTATGCGAAAAATGCGCCCCTCAAGAAGCAGGTCCCCTTTATCTTTCCATGGGAACTGTCAAACTCCTTTGCTGGGTTTTGAACGCACCATTGGAAAAACTCGATCGACTCCGGTTTTCCAGCCAGGCGATTGAGGAAAGTCTCCGGATGCTTGAGGCCTTTGTACCGTACTATCTCGGGAAAGAAACAAAAAGCTTGAGGTTCTTGAAGCAGCTCAATTCTGCACTTCCGCATTGATTCCTTTACAAATCGTTTCTTTCAGTGATAAAATCGATTCTCGATTTGGCATCCTTCATTCCTCGGTTTACACTTATCAAGGATGCGGGCGCCAAGAGATAAGTTCTTTTGTTCCTACTTTTTGGTGTCAGGTGTCAGGTGTCAGGAGCGACAAACGCGAGACCTGCCCGCCATTGCCGTGTATGCGGGCATTGTAACCTCGCTGTGACGCAGGCGTTGGCAGGCGGGTCTGAAACCTGAACACTGAAACCTG
>DAOVEU010000353.1:0-3120 GCA_030668805.1 Desulfobacterales bacterium | reverse complement strand
TTTCAAAGTCCTCAGACGGCGGCAGCTTCGCGCCCTCTTTGACCCGTACGGTCACACCGGTAAGAACATGCCGATAGAGTCTATCTCCGGGCTCTTTGCGCACAAAGATGCGCAGCAGGATAAAACAGGCGAGCCCTGCCGTAAAGATCACCGCGGTTTCATACATTGTGTCGTAACCACGATAGTCGGCAAGGACTGCGGTCACGATGTTGGGCACGGATGTTTCTTCCATGGTCTTTTCAATGAAGTGAGGAGAAAGATGCGTGCTGGCAGGAGAGGCCGGGTCTGCCCATCCTGTAAAGTCGACGGTGGCTTAAATCAACAGCACACCGGAAAAAACCGCTATGATGAGTCCTATGATCTTAAATCCTTTGTCCTCCTTGAGGTGCGGAAAACGGCCGCAACAAAAAAGACCGTACTGACACCCGCCCCTACCGTGGCCTCGGTAAAGGCCACATCCACGGCCCCCATGATCGACCAGAGCAGGCACATCATAAAGCTGTAAGCCCCAAACATGATAGCGGCCCCTAACAGATCCTTGACGGTGATGGCCCCAATGCCGGCTATCACGACCAGAGTCAGAATGGCCAAATCTAGCTGCCAGATCATAGGCTATCTCCTTTCTTCTCCCTTGACCCAGGGGGCCAGGCCGGCCCTCACCCCTGCATCAACAATAGCGTGCGTGGCCGTGGGGCTGGCCAAAAAGACAAAGACCACGATCAAGATTATCTTCAGGCTGGTCAGCATCGCACCCAGAGAAAAATGGTGGAGGTTAAATAGTGCCAGGGCGATCATCGCTAAAAGCAAGCCCAGGGTGTCGAGTTTGCCGGCAGGATGAAGCCGCGAATAAAAGTCCGGGAAACGCAGAATCCCAATGGCACCGCCGGTAAAGAAAAAAAGCCCGGCAAACAAAAACAAGCATACGACAATATCCATTTGAAAACTCTCCCCTTATTCCGTGGAGTAGTTAGGTAGTGCCTGAGCGGAAAGTCATGTTCAGGCAAAATCCGAATATCGAAATCCGAAATCCGAAACAAATCCTAATACGAAATGACCCTGGCCCAGACCGGGATTTGCTAGCTTGTGCCCTATTCTAAGCATGAGCGCCAGGGCGGGCAAAATGACCTAAAATAACCCGTTGAAAACCAGATGTTTTTGTCATTGGAGCATTTCTATTTTTGTCATTGTTTCGTATTTGCGGCTTTCGCCTTGAGAACAGTACGTGCTTCGTATTTCGAGTTTCTGACCACAAAACCGGGGTTTTCGGTCAAGGACTAGGTTGTTCTGTTTCTAGCGTAACTCATCGGACAACCCTTTGCGTTTTTGAAAGTACCTCGAAGCTGCCAGCACCGCGAGAAAGTTCAACATGGCGTAGGCCAGGGCAATGTCCACGAACATATCCACCCGATGGAAGATAAGGCCGATCAGGATCAGCAATACCGTGGTCTTGCTCCCTATGGCATTGACGCCTATCATGCGATCCACGACAGTCGGCCCGAAGACCGGGCGGTACAAAGAAAGGAGCATCAAAAACGCCAGGTAAAGACCTGAATACAAAAAGACGTTATCCATCAGACCTCACCAAATGCCTTGGCAATGTTTGCTTCCATTGCGCCCGGCAGAGGTTCTCCGGACGCCTTGTCAATGGCATGGACCTTAAAATCCCCGTCAATCGATACATCAACCGTAATGGTGCCGGGGGTGAGTGTGATTGAATTGGCAAAGGTCACCAGAGCTAAGTCACTTTTTAGCTTGCTTCGAAATTTAACGATGTGCGGATCAATCAGTTCCATCATCCTCGGATGGAAAACCAGATAGGTCACGTGAAGATTCGCCTTGATGATCTCGACCATCAGCCACGGGACATACCTGACGAACCGGACCCATTGACGCAAGAGCCCCCTTATTCTCGGTGAAGGAAACAACAGGTCCGACGAAAGGTAGGAAACGATTGCGCAAGAAATGAGCCCAAGGCTCAGATGAAAGGGATCAAACTTGCCCGAAAGCACCACCCAGACCCCAAGCATGATGATAAAGGTAAGAGCAAAAGGATAGAAAAGCACCCTCCTGCCTTGCGCAGACCGGACAGAGATGTACTCCTCGTTGAGGTTAGCTAAAGGCCCCTGCGGCAGATTTTCTTCCCCCTTTTTTTCCAACAGGCAGTCCTCCTTTTCCACATCCTACTACTTCTCTTTTCGTCATCTGTTGCACACAGCAATTGATATGCCAGAACCTTAATCGCTGGGTTACTGTTTTTATAACGCATTGATTTTACGGCTTTTGTTCTGAGACAGGGAACGACTAACGGAGGTTGAGGAGCGGCATATTTATGCCGAATAGGCGAGCGAAAAGTAGCCGTATGGCATTTTTTTGCCGATTAGTTCTTTCCGGCTTGGTCTTTCTTTCAGGAGATGGGAATGCGAATGGTGAAGGTGGTTCCGACACCGACCTTGCTGTCAAGAGTGATCTTTCCTTCCAGCTTTCTAACAATGTTCTGGCAGATGGAAAGCCCAAGGCCTGTCCCTTTACCCGTGGGCTTTGTGGTATAAAAGAGATCAAATATCTTTGCCTGATGTTCCTCCGGGATTCCCACGCCATTATCTTTAACGCTTATCTCGACCTCTGAGTTGGTCTTGAGGGTTCGTATCTCAATGCGTTTGTCGTCTTCCGCTTTTTCTAGTACAGCATAAATGGCGTTGGTAATGAAGTTCACAAAGACCTGCTCCAACAATTTTTGGTCTGAGTTCACAGAAAGACGATCCCCGGCAAAATTGAGGTCGATTTTAACGGAGGTATATTTCAGTTCAGGCTTGAGAAAATCGATCGTCTCTTCAAGTAATTCGTGGATGTCGAACTCTGTTTTGGTTGGAGCTGACTCGCGGGCAAAGTCCAGAAGTCTGTGGGTGATATTACTACAGCGCTTGGTGTGAGCGCTAATCTTTTTTACGGCTTCCCCCAGCTCTTTGCGGTCATCGGAGTTCAGGCCCCTGGCATCGCTGACGACCTCCCCTGCCCAACCAGACGCCTCATTGATAACTGCAAGGGGATTGTTGATCTCGTGGGCCACCCCAGCGGCTATCCGACCTATCTCTGCCAGCCTGTCTACCTGGATGAGGTCTT
>DAOVEU010000337.1:0-3237 GCA_030668805.1 Desulfobacterales bacterium | reverse complement strand
CCTTTCTTCCAGGTCATAAGTCTGTTTCTTCATCTTTTCCCATTCAACATTCGATGTTGGACGTTCGATGTTCGATGTTCATTTTTTTCAGTAAACCTTCCACAGTCCATCCGGTGCAAAAATAACTTAGCGCTTATGGGGTGAGGGGGGTCATCTTTGAGCAACGACGAAAGAATTACACTCAAAACGGACTTGCTTTCCTTTCACCCCTCACCCTAGCCCTCTCCCCTCAAGGGGAGAGGGAACTTATCGGTAACCATAAGCCCTTCAAAAAGGAGGGCGGGGTGGGGGATAAAGGCATTCGGGGCCGAACAGAAGCGGTTTCCCTGCCCCCCTGAACTCTCACGTACCCTCCCGTGGCCCAAGCAGGGCAACCAATTTGTCACCTGCCTCCTTGTTTAATGTCCCTTTGGCCTTGGCGAGATCAACCGTGTAAAGGCCCAGGCACCTGTAAAGTAAGAGAAGCTCTGGAGCATCCTTTTCTATGGCCTGAAGATGGACCGCTACGGTTGCCACGTCTCCCCGGGCAATGGGCCCTGTTAGGGCGTCTGGTATCCCTCTTGTTCCAATATTACTCAGGGTGCCTTTGATCAGGGGAAGGAGAGCATTGAAAGAGATGTCACCGGGCAATCCTGCTGCTTCATTTAGCTTAAGGGCAAGATGCATTAGAGTTACGAGATAATTGGAGGCTGCTACTGCCGCTGCGTGGTACAGGGTCTTTTTCTCTGCTGTGATTTCCAAAAGGATACCGCCCAGGTCTTCTACGATTTGGCGGACGATTGGAAGGGCATTGCTATCACCTTCAATGGTGCAATAAGAACCGGGCACCAGGCTGACGGCCTGATCTACTGAGGCAAAGCTCTGGAGGGGATGAAGGGTTGCCACCATGGCCCCACAGTCTCTGACCGAAGACAGGATGTCTGACGAAAGGGCGCCGCTGCAGTGAATCACCACCGCATTCTTTTCAAAGCCCCCATGTTCGGAAATGCTCATGCACGTGGCTTCAATCAAATCATCAGGCGTGGTGATGAACACAACGTCTGCCCCTCGCGTGACCTCCCAGGGACAACCGGAGAATCGCTCGGCACCTGTCACCTCGGCCGCCCTGCGGGCTGTCTCAAGGTTGCTCGTGGCCACCCCCGATATGCGGTAGCCTGCATCCCTGAGAAGCTTGCCTATGGCCGTGCCCACAGTCCCGCAACCGACTATAGCAACCGCGGGCTTCATTCTTCCAAGAAAAGCCTGCATGTCCCTACCCCCTCGTCCTCTATCTGCAAGGTGACATGGTTAATCCCGAACTCATCGTTTATCAGGCGGGTCAACTTCTGGAGGATTTCTTTATTTCGTCCCATATCTTCGACAACCACGTGGGCACTTAACGTGTCCACCTGCGAGGTTAAGCTCCATATGTGCAAATCGCACAGCCCGGTCACACCATCCACACAAAGCATTGCCTGTTTGATGTTGTCCAGATCAATATAAGGCGGCACTCCCTGCATGAGTATGTTCACAACATCCCACAGAAGACGCCATGCGCTATAGATGATCAAAAGCCCAATGAGAACGCTGACAAGCGCGTCAAAGAACGTCCAGCCAGTCAGGCTTATCACAATAGCTGCCGTGATCGCCCCCGCGGATCCGGCGGCATCCCCTATAAGATGAAACAGGGCGCCTCTGATGTTTAAGTTCGCCGTTCCGGCCTTATGCAATAAATAGATGCCCAACAGGTTTATCATCAACCCCAAGATGGCGATAAAAAGCATGGGCATGCTTTTCACCGTGGCCGGATGCTGAAAACGGCTGAAAGCCTCCCCGAAAATCCAAAGCGCAATCAGGATGAGCAACACGCCGTTGATGAAGGCGGCGACTACTTCAAAACGGTAATATCCATAGGTCTTGGTTGGGGAAGGTTTCTTAGAGGAAAGCCAAAAGGCAAACAGGCTGAGTCCCAGGGCAAACATGTCCGAGAGCATGTGCCCAGCATCCGAAAGAAGCGCTAAGCTGTTGGTCCAAAGGCCCCCCAATACCTCGACCACGAAGAAAAGAGAGGTCAGGACGAGGATTACACGAAGTCTTGATTTGCCTGTTTCTCTAAGAAGTCCGTGACTGTGGTTGAGATGATGACGTTCCACGAGGATCTCACCCCATCACCTGTCCCCCGGATCGGGTCAAGCGCAAAAAAGGGGCTCGCACGAGGCTGCCCCTTTCTGGTAAAATTTTGTTCGTTTCGCTCACGATTGAAATAATGGAATAATGGAATCGATACGACGCATTCTTGTTAGGTGGCGATTTCAACGACCTTTCTGTTGAACTCGGTGCCGTTTTCCAGCGTGTAGGTCTTGGAAACTACCCTCAAACGGCCTTCTGCAAATAGCTGAATGCATTCCAGATAAAGATGCCATTCAAGTTTGAGTCCCTTCTCCCTGACCATATCAATGGTGTCATCAGGGGTGATTTCAAAAGCCCTCTGTCCAATAATAGGTCCGGTGTCTTCTCCATAGTCAACAAAATGTACGGTGCAGCCCCCCACCTTGCAGCCATAGCGATACGTGTCACCATAGCCATCCACGCCTGGAAAGGATGGGAGAAGAGCTGGGTGGATGTTCATAATCCGGGGTTGTGACGGATCTGTATTCACGCGGTCAATGAAGTAGGGGGTAAGTATTCGCATGAAGCCTGCCAGGACCAGAAGGTCAAACGGATAGGTTGCCATTTCTCGAAGCAGGGCTGCCTCGGCAATGGCCCTGGTGCAGAAGTATCGCTGCGCCTTCATGCGGTTTGAAGAGGCATGCAAGAGATCTTGTCCGGCCAATACTCTTTCCAGATCAAACCCTTCAGGAACCAGATCTTCCAGCGGCCTTCCCCGGGTCTCTTTCATGATAGTCTCGTAATCGACTACAAAGGTGGGAATCCCATGCTTGTGTGCCCTCTTGAGACCGTAGGCCTTTGGATTGTCCGAACCCACAAAGACGACCCTTGCATCTATTCGGTTCGACTCGGAAGCATCGATGATGGCCTGCAGATTGGTTCCGCCTCCTGAGATCAGCACACCAACACGGGTCTTGTGAGCCATGAATGAATGACTACCAGCAGGTATTGAGCCTGTCAATAGGAATAGAGGCTGGGGATTTTTTTGCCTTGACTTTGAACCTGTTAGAATCTAAAATTTTTTCATGCAAAGTCACCGACTTGCGCGTCTTCTGCGAATCATTGTTGAGGTCAGAACACAGCCCGACA
>DAOVEU010000366.1:0-3004 GCA_030668805.1 Desulfobacterales bacterium | reverse complement strand
ATGCATCCTGCCTGGTATGTGGTTCACACCCGAAGCCGCTTTGAACAGGTCGTCTTTGACGGGCTTCAAGGGAAATCCCTCGAGGCCTTTCTTCCGAAGATAACGGTGATGAGCAAGCGCCGTGACCGGCGTAAGAAGATCCGGGTCCCTCTGTTTCCTGGCTATATCTTTACAAGAAGCGATCTCAATGTCCACGAGCGCCTGGAGATAGTGAAGACCATAGGCGTAGTCCGTCTTATTGGAAACAAGGACGGCCCGATCTCCGTACCGGATGAAGCGATTGATTCCCTTCGGATCATGGTTGCGGTGGACAACCCTGTGGAAACCGGCACCCGGTTTAGAAAGGGGGATCGTGTCATGGTCGTGGAGGGGCCTCTTGCAGGCGTGGTAGGCACCTTTGTAAGGTATCGTGGTTTCGGGCGCGTGGTGGTGGCCATCGAGGCTCTGGGGCAGTACGCTGCGGTAAATGTTTCCGAAGAACACGTAGAGAGGCTTCCAGATATTGTCTAACTAACGTCTCGGAATTTCTACAACCCATTGAAATTCCTACGACTTTAGTCGAGTGCCCGCCCTGGCGCTTATGACGATTTACAGTATATCAAGACCATAATTCAGGTCTGGGCCAGGGGTTAAATAGTCGACCTGCCCGCCAGTGCCATTTGTGCCGCCGTTACAATTACCCGACAAACCAGGCGTTGGCAGGCGGGGTCGTCAAGTTGTAAGGGGGTGTAAATCAAGATTGTTGGTTATTGAGTTCAATTGTGAGGTGTCAGGTTTCAGGTGTCAGGTTTCAGGTTTCAGGTCTTCAAGTTTCTCGATCCTGACACCTGACACCCGAAACCTGACACCTTTTCCCCAAAGCTAAATACGTAGCCAGACGGACATGGATTTTCTCATTGCCAACAGCCGTGATTCACACCCGTTGTAAGGTAGTTGAAACAATCAACCACTCGACCCGCCTGCCAACGCCTGTCACAGTATACTGCCTGTATGTCGGCACCCGCCTGCCACCCGCCTGGCAGCTCATGTGTGGCATGCACTTTGTTTATTGGCAATGGCGGGCAGGTGCATGGCAATGGCGGGCAGGCCAATCAACCACTTGACCAATTGCGGAGCGAAGCGGAGCTAAGTTCACCTTATTCTTCTTCTTCGGTAAAACGATTGACCATACGGCTCAGTATACGAAAAAGATTGGTGACCAGCAGTATGCCGCTCAAGAACGTCAGCGTGATGGGTACCCAACAATAGCGTTCGTATTGGTGGTGTTCCAGGGCAACACTGATGCCTACGGTGCTAAAATAAAAGATATGTGCTGCGAGGATTGAAATCACAAGACAGAAGGGATCGGAATCATACCAGGGGCTGGCCACCTTTCGAAACAAGGGATTTTTATCTAATTTCATGGATGGCGATATTAATCGAAGAGAGGGCAAATAATCAAGGGGGAACAGACGAATTTGGGAATGCGGAATGCGGAATGCGGAATGAAAGACAGTTCCAGCAACGAGTATCCAACATCCAGCCCCCCTGATTTTGGATTTTAGATTGCGGAATGCAACTGACAACTCACCAATGACGAATGACGAGTGACGAGTCTTCTGACATGCGTTTGATAATCGTAGCGGCCTCCGTGTTTTTGTGTATGTATGTGTCAGCCTGTGGAGTGATAAAGAAGCTGAGAATGGCAACCGTGGTGCGTATCAAAGGTATATCGGAGGGCTTTGAGATAGGAACCATTGTTTGCACTGAAACCGGCCAGGTCGTTTCCTTTGAGGAACTCATGGCTGACCTTGAAGACGTCCGGATTGTTTATGTTGGGGAGAGACATAGCAATGAGGCACACCATGATGTACAACTCAGGATACTCAAGACACTTCACCAGAAAGATCCCACGCTGTTGGTAGGTATGGAGATGTTCGCAAGCTATGATCAACATGCGTTGGATCAATGGAGTGCGGGCCGGCTGGACGAAGAGACCTTCTTGAAGGAAGCGGGCTGGGAGGAGAAGTGGAAATTCGATTTTGCCCTTTACCGTGCGATTCTCGATTTCATAAGAAAAGAGTCTTTAAAGGTGGTAGCCATCAATGTTCCACGCTTAATTGTCGAGAAGGTTGCCAGGGTGGGACTGGATGGTCTTGCAGATAAGGAGCGGGACCAGATTGCACAGGAGGTAGACACCTCCGGGGAAGAACACAGGACTTATGTTGAATCCGCTTTTGGCACCCATGAGTCTGATGAAATAAGCGCATTTGAATCCTTCTACGAGGCCCAGTGCGTTTGGGAGGATTCCATGGCAGAGGCGATCTCGCGGGCACTGAATAATAAGCGGATGCTAGTGATCACCGGAAATGGCCACATAGCGCACAAGTTCGGCATCCCGAACCGTGCATTCAAGCGCACAAAAGCCCCCTTTCGAACCGTCATGCCACTTGCCGTCGGCACAGAGGTGGAACGCGATGTGGCAGACTATATCTGGGTAACCCCGGCCGAAAGGCTTGCGGCCCGGAGCGGGCTGTGTCCTGGAGGGCCGAGAAGGCCCGTGGTAGGGATTCGACTTAAGACTTTGGATCAGGGAAAAGGCGTGCTCATTGTAGACGTCATGCCAAAAGGCCCGGCAGCGCGGGCTGGAATTAAACCACAGGACATCCTGGTCGCTATTGACGGAAAGCCTGTATCTTGCCTATCTGACCTTCACAATGCCGTCGCCGGAACAAAAGGGGCTTCGACCTTTCTGTTCAAAATTGACAGGCAGGGAAGGCTCATGGAACTGACGGTCCATATCGAAAAGACGAATTCCACCTTGCCATGACTCTGAGACCTAAAGTGGTCGGTTCCAGGTTCAGGCCCGCCCTGGCGCTTCAGGTTAGTCTAAGCTACCAAGCCGGTAGTCCCGGTCTGGGCCAGGGGTTCAAGCCTGCCCTGGCGCGACTTGATATGCATTCTTGGCACGATCTCATTGAATGCTGCGCCAGAAGTTTCTACGCAATGGGACAGGAAAGCCAGG
>DAOVEU010000017.1:0-12016 GCA_030668805.1 Desulfobacterales bacterium | reverse complement strand
TCCTTTTTAGATCTCTTAATTCTAAAGCAGGATATGGGATTCAGACAGACCTGCCTGTGCGTTGCATGCAGACAGGGGAGGTTCGCCCAGATCTGGTATTATTAAGGTAAAGTCAATCGGTTGGCATGGTCCGGCCCCTTTAGTAAACAGTCTGCCGGTTGACCCGAATCTTGGCCCAGAACTTGACAAAAGTTGTGATATCAGTTAGGAATCTCGTAACTTCTCAAAAAGTTCGGGTTTTCGTCATTGCGAGCGAAGCAATCTCTTTGATAGCAGTGAGATTGCTTCGTCGCTGACGCTCCTCGCAATGACGCGAAATGACAGTGTCAGGGAATTACCCGGACTTATTGAGAAGTTACGGAATCTCTGACAAAATCGTCTGGTAGACGGATAAAGATTATGGCAAGCTGTCTTCGATTTTCTATTTTCAATTCATTATAACCCTTTAAGGCATGGATTGCTGAAAGCGTCGAAAGATTGGACATATTCCGGATGGTGTGTATGATGCGGAATGAGAATCAGGGCGTTGAGTTGAAGAAGTAACGACAGTCTCGCTGTCAGGTATTCCGCTATAGTAAAAGGAGAGGGTAATGGTAGCAGTTATGATCAGAGACGTTAAGTATGTAACGGACAATAAAGGCAAACGACAGGAAGTGATTTTGTCGTTTAAGCTTTGGAAGGAAATTACGGAAGAATTTGAAGCCCTTCAAGAGAAGCATCAAATTCTCACTGGCCTCAAACAGGCTTGTCGTGATGTCAAGAAGCAAGAAAGAGGTGAGTTGCCGGAGCAACCGCTTGAAGAATTCTTAGATGAGCTATAAAATCATTCCAACAGAATCATTCAAGGCACGGGGAAATTGGGGACATTCATAAGATTATAAGATCTAATCATCCAAGAATGAATAGGATTGCGACTTTACCAGCGCTTTTCCCCTGCGGAAGTCCTGCGGTTGCCGATATAAACTTATAATCTAATGTACGTCCCCAAAATCCACCCAAGTTATGATCATGCAAGGAACTATTCAATTCCCAAATCCCGATGCTATTTCGATGTGCCGACCCAATGAAAGCAAAAATGTCCTTAGTAAAAGGACGTCAGCAGACATCTGCCAAAGGAGTGGACAAATGGAGTTCTGTGATATGCAATGCAAGTATGCAAATTGGCCCAAGGATGATGCAGTAGATGGGTCAGGATCTTGCCGTACCTTTCAAGCGCTTTACTGCAAGAAAAAGAACCAGCTTGTTCACAAGAATCATCCCTGTCCTGATAAAGTTCAACGAAAGCACGGTTAGCCCAAGAAAAACAGGGGGGCAGATCACTATCATCTTCGTTGTAAACGAGAGTTCCTAGAATACAGGCCACTGCTATTATGTTATACTATTCAAGAGCCCGATTTGTTTAGGTTTCCAGATGATATCATAACTTTCTCGGCGAAAGATGTATTGTGTCCATGGTAACCCACTCCGGTTCCAGCCTGAATTTCTCGGTTCCATACCTGAAAACGCTCATCCAGTCTGTCGCTTGACCGAATCTTGGCCCAGACATGACAAAATTTGTGATTTCCGTTACATATCCTCAGTCAAATTGGTGGTTTCGCGTGTAAAGATCGTGGCAAGACACCTTGAGCCAAGGGGGTTGGGTATAAGCCATAATATATTGCGTAGTATCGTTAAGTTTTTTGCAAACATGCCGATATAAAAGCCAGCGATAGGCTTCATGCCTATTCCAATATACTGCCCTTGAGGTCGTCGTGCAGACGCAGTTTGCAAGTCGCGCTCAGGGGCTTTATTTTTTGACAGTGTACATGTCCCCTATGGCCGTTAGTTTTCCTGTCTTTGTTATAGGTGACAGGCGTATAGGCCACGTTGTCTGTGCCTTGCTCTTTTGAAGAAAGGTCAAAAAGATGAATATGCTAGCTTGGATACGCAGAATCTTTTCCGATCTGTTTACCTCACAGGAAGCACATGTCCAGAGGTGGAAAAAGGTCTCTGAAGAGGGCAAAACCCTCCGTAGGGAGATTAAGAAACTATATGAAAGGCCGAAACACCCTGCGTCATCTCCCTGAGGCCTTCTTATGTTCCCGGTGTGCATATGCTGTGGTTTTAATTTTCCTTGTTATGTGTGGGCCTTGATGGCCAAAATGGAGTCGTCAAATGGTTTTGAAACAGCTTCTAAGCAAACTTGGAGGAAACGGGTAAAATGGAAAATAAGGGATGACAGCCTTTTTAGAAAAAAGGGCATGTAAGTTTGAGGAAAAATGAGGATAGTTGGTTCTCCCTCTGTGTCAATGATAGGTGGGTGTATCTTTGTCCTCTTTCTCTTCGCAGCTGTCCACAACTTTGAAGCGTGATCGTTTCTTTTTCAGCTGCCACGCACGATATTTCAGATAAATCAATTTGGGATCCACTAGATTTCCCGGCCCTCTAAAATAGACATAGCCGAAGAGAATTCCTCCCAGATGGTACGCGCCGTGAGGGTTGGCCTTGGCCAAAAACGTTAAGAATGTAATAATAATCGTTCCATAGCTTAAATACTTTGCTTTCAGAGGTAAAACAAACATGAGTAGTATTGTAGCTTCGGGGTTCAGCAATCCAAAAACAACAATTAAGGACAATAGGCTAGGCATCATACCCAAGAATGGGGTGTTGAAACCTACAACACTGCCAAAAGCCAATCCACACAGGGCTGCTCCAACTGAGGATGAATAGAAAAGGATCAAGAATCGTCTTGGGCCAAAAGCATTTTCAACAGGCGCAGCAAAGAAATAGAATACGATGCAGCTGATCAGGAAAGTTATTGGTGACTGGGGATTGTGGATGAAAGGATGGCTAAAAAGCTGCCAGACATGAAAATTCGAGTGCCCAAATGGGTAAAGCTTGAGAACTGAAACAACCGGGATTCTAAACCAGTGCTCAAACAGGAGTTCCAACACATAAATCGCTCCATAAATAAGTAAAAGCCTTTTCCCAAGCAGCGTTAGCTTCGATCCAAATCCATAGGACATTCTTATATGATCAGGTCTCATCTTATGCCTCCACAATTCATTTCTTGTTAAGGAAAACCTTCGGGGAATTCATAATGTTATTATGTAGTAACATAACATAGTTTGCGTTGTAAGAGAATTGATTAGCGGAACGAGATCTGATAATGGAGGGCTCAACTCTGATTCTATGTCCATCCAGTCTGCCGGTTAAGGAGAATCTTGCCTCATAACTTGACAGGAGTTGTGATATGTTATACAAATCTTTAATAAAATCGTCTGGTGAGCGAGTGTCAGTTCTGGCAAGACATCAACAACGAGGCTGCGGAACCCAAAATCTAAATTGACGGCTCAGTTAGATACCTGTCACCTGTCAATAAGTTCCTCGTCTCTAACGGCATCTCCTCACATCCGAATCCCAGCCCAGCCAGATCCACCAGCTTATGAGCCCCTATTGCAATTCCTCCCGATGTTGACTATGCTTATTATTTGATATTTGGGGATCTTCTCCATGGGCAAACAAACGATTACGATAAAACAGGCCGCAGCCCTTATGGAGGTCCCAGGGGGGGCTATCTTCAAGTATATTAAAAACGGAAAGCTCACCTCCATAAAAACCGATAAGAGATTGCTTGTGTACGAGGATGAAATCCTGGCGCTAAAACGAAAAACCAGACGCTGGAGGTGGCTGAACAATCTCAAGAGACTTCTCGTCCCCACGTTGCTGGTAAAACTCGTCGATTTCGGCAAGCGTCACTTAAAGGCTGTTGTCTTATCGGTAGCGATTCCTGTTCTGGGCTTGGCACTCCAGTATTTTATTGCCAGGCCTCGCATGATTGTAGATGAAGTCTCAATGCTTGGAAACAACCCCTATAGCGTCAAATTTATACTCAAGAATTCAGGAATATTTGATGCCAGAAATCTTAACATCCGGCTATTCAGTCCGTTCTTTAGGACTACCAGAAATTTGGTGGTAATGCCTGGACCTAGACAACACCCTACATTCAACGACGTATCGATCATCTCTGGGATCAACGTACCCAGCGAACAGCGTTACTCGTTTTCCCTCGAAAGATGGTTCGACTCTTATTTCCCGATGCTGAAACGGCGGGAAAAAGCTATCGGCGAACTCAAAGATGCTTTGATTCAGTTCAGATGCAGTTACAGGGACTATCTCTGGTTGCCATACACAGATGGGCCGTTTTGCTACTACTTGCATTCAGAAGACGGTAAATTCTCGTGGGAACCGATTGGGCCAAAAATGAGACAAAAATTCATCGACCAGTTTCCTCAAGAGCGAGCCCATGAACCAGCAAACGTCTCTCCCAATTAACAGTCTCGTTCATTTGGTCATTCGTTTATCGGTACCAAGAAGGTCATATAGCCGACTTCGCCAAGTTATCCTGCCCTATCGCGGTTCGACCTCCCCCGCGTGATCTGGAGTAAACCATTTTAAGCGGTGGCCCTGATTCGCAGTCTATGCTTCCCAAAACACAGGATTTGCAGCGACGGACTAACACCTGTTCTGGTCGCCTGGGAGTAATGACTTCTGCTATCCATCTGTAGTGCAACCTCACCAGAAAAATCCTGTGATCTCATTATGATATCTATGTTCTCAACTGCGTATCAGCGATGCCAATCATGCGCCTTGGAACGGGTTGATGTCCCCGCTTTGCTCGCTACCACCTACTGGTAAGAGACTGGGCCGAAAGGCTATGGGATTGTGGCCTTGTACGTGACCGAAAACACTAACGGTGGGCCAAGCCCACCCTACGGCCAGAAGGGAAAGAGGGTATGATAAGCGCCACCGTGGTGCTTTTATTTAGAAAAATACGGCTGCGAGGTCATAAGGCTTAAAGCAGTACAGAGCCGTGAATTTGAAAAGGAGTTCCGGGGACACCATACTTGTCTTTGGATGGCCTTGCGTTTTGAGGGCTTTGCAAAACGTTCGATTGATCAGAGCATATCCAGGCTCATTTGCCATGATATGGCCCGACACTCTTTCAGCGTAAATGATTTGGATATGTTTGCCACGATGACCCCTTCTGAAGCCAAATCGCCGGCCATCGCCCTCCATCTGCCTAATGATTCTACATGTCGGGGAAGCAATGTGGACGTGGCTTTGATCTCTACAGGATAAAGCCTCCCGTTTCGATCCACAACAAGGTCGACCTCCATCCCTGTCCTGGAACGCCAATAATACAACTCAGGCTTTTCTCCTCTGTGATAAAAGGCTTTGATCCATTCTGACAACACCATGGTTTCAAAAAGGTGTCCTATCATGGGTCCATGCAACGTCGGCTCCTTTGCGTGGAGACCCATTAGAAAAGTCGCTATGCCGGTATCAACAAAGTAGAGTTTGGGGCTCTTTATGATGCGTTTGCCCAGGTTCTTGAAATGAGGCGGAAGGAGATAGATCTGATAACTCGCTTCAAGGACACTGAGCCATTTCTTGATGGTGGGCACACTGATCCCCACATCTCTGGCCAGTTCGGACATATTTAGAATTTGACCCGTTCGTCCCGCACAAAGCCTCAGAAATCGATGAAAGGTGTTGAGGTCACCCACATTCACAATCTGGCGCACATCCCTTTCCAAGTAGGTCTGAATATAACTCGAACACCACAGTTGTCGATCAACATCCTGGTTGGCCCTGATTTCGGGATAGGCTCCCCTGAGCAGCCAATCATCCAGTGAAATCGATGTGGCCAAACGTTTTCGCTTTCTCTCCTTATTCCGGCTGACAAAGAGATGCTCGATGATGCCGTCAATGCCCAACACGTTTTTCCCAAAGCCCTGGCTTTCCCCCAGGGAAAAGGGCAACAGGGACAATACCGCTACCCTGCCCGACAGCGATTGACTTATCCCCTCCATGAGCGTGAAGTTCTGTGAACCTGAAAGTAACCATTGGCCCGGGGTGCGATCCTGATCAATTGCAGACTTGACGTAGTGCAAGAACTCGGGGGTATATTGTATTTCGTCCAGAATGACGGGAGGCGGATTTTCTCTTAGAAATCCGAGAGGGTCTTCCTGCACCCATGCTCGACTATCGGGATTCTCAAGGGATACAAAATGGTGGGTTTTGCCAAATCTTTCCTCCAAGAGGGTGGTCTTGCCTGACTGCCTGGGCCCGGTTACAAGCACAGCAGGAAAGGTTTTCATAGCCCTGCCTATGGTATTTTCCAAGGTTCTTGGTATCATACTTAAAACTTATAGCATTGGCGGATTTAAAATACAATATTAAATTTGACCAAATGAACTGCATCTTTTTTGCCTTTGGGCAAAGACCTTTTCGGACCACGGGGATGCGTCCCCGGTCTTGCGGGTTCGTACGTCCCCCCAGTCCCCCTTTGTGGGCGTGAGCTGGCTTGTCCTGAATTTTGGCCCATACCCACTTTGGCATTCATGCTTCTGCTTCTGGCTTTGATAATCGCTACTACGGTGGTTTTGTTCAGAAAAAATACGGCTGCGAGGGCATAAGGCTTAAAACAGTACATTGCGCCAGGACGGCATCATAGGCATCGTGACTCAGCTCATAAAGCGCTTTCATCCATTGTGCGTGACGGGTATAACCCGACTTATGTACGTTTGCAGGATCAGGAACGATACCACGTAAACGGTTTTTCCAGATATCCATGGTCGTTGAAAGACATATGCCCGCATCCATTTTCCGTACAAGATTATGGTAGTTCGCAAACCAATGTCCAAGCAGAAAAAGCAACGGAGATGGTTGAATGGGGGGTATCGAGATTGGTGAGACGGCGCTACACCGAGGTAGGCACTCCTGATAACAGGATTATTGTGGTTTTTAACCAAGTCCTGATGCCCCGGACAACGACCTCTGAACCGGTATTCGGACCCGTAGTCGCCGCTCACCAGTAAGTCCTATACCACATTGCTTCGTTTTCAACAAATCATTTTTCGGACAATAACAAACCATGCGCCAGACCAGTGCGCTCTGCCAGCTCCGGTTTCAAAGGAGTTCTATTTGACTCAGATCAACACTGACACTTATCAGCCAAGAGATCCACGAGCAAGCGACTATTTTCGCTGTACCGAAGCCCATTCCTGAACCTGTCAGCCAGAGGTTTTGAAGAACCGGAAGCGGTGTCGGCGACCGTTACGCGAATCGCTTCGGATTCTGGCGGCCCTATGTGATGGAGGTTATACATCGATGTCTTGATTGTGGTGATTTGCACTTTTGCACGATGTCACCATTCCGTCCCTGGCACTTCGCAACGGAAACACCGTTCTGCCATCAGGTCTATATGCGCCCGATAGTCCTCGTCGCAGAAAAAGGTCTTCTGCCCACGATTTTGCACGTTGCGTTATGTGATGAGGAAAGCCTGGAACCACTGGACCCTACGGGGCAGGCATCCTTCCTGCCTGCCACTGCGACGCACGAGCGGGCAGGCACAAGCCCTCGTGGAGCAGGATGACCTTGAGCCACCGTATATTGAGACGCCTTTTTGCTTGACCCACAAGCCTCATTTCTCTATACTTTAATTGGGTTGAATTAGTTCATGGTAACTTCTCAAAAAGTCCGGGTATTTGTTGATCCCCCCTCACCCAAACCCTCTCCCCGTGGGGGGAGAGGGCAGGGTGAGGGGGTAAGCCCGAAGTTATTGAGGAGTTACAGATCACGAGGGTAAGATCAAATGAGTACTCCAAATGATATTCTACGAGACATCCAAATCTATGCTGATAATCTGCAAGGCTTAGCGTGGACACCGGACGAGGGCGGGCTGGAAGCCGACGAGATCCTCAGCATGTTCACTTACCGAGACGCTATTCAGGATGCGATAGAAGCGGGCCAGCTATCACCAGTGGATATTTTTCATGTCGCATGGCTGGATGAGATCCTGCGCCGCTATGCCTCAGCCATCACTCGCCAGGTTGACCTGCCAGCTATTCGAGGTCACAGTAATCCCTCTGTCATTCGCTGGTGGTGGTTTCTTGATGAAATGCCGCGGGAACCACTTCGATTGGCCGTTCCTGAGCTTACAACTGCTGTTCATTGATCAGCAAGCCACAGCACGCTGATCACGCTGAACTTCGCTGATTTTTCGGAAACCAACAGCAAGCGGCGAGCATCAGCGGGGGCTGCTTCATCGCAATTGCGGCTTTCCGTTCCCAAATGGACCCACACGTCAAGGTGCTGCGTGAGTTTCGTGACCGATTCCTGCTTGTCAACACCGTTGGCAGGTGCTTTGTAGAGTTCTACTGTACCTGCTCCCGCCCTATTGCCGACTTCATAGCAAAGCATGCCAACTTGCGAGCGATGGTACGCGTGAGCCTGCTGCCCGTTGTGGCAGTGAGCTGGGTTGCCCTAAATCTTGGCCCCGTACCCGCCTTGGCATTCATGCTCCTGCTTCTGGCTTTTATAAGCGCCACTGTGGTAGTTTTATTTAGAAAAATACGGCTGAGAGGTCATAAGGCTTAAAGCAGTACAGAGCAATCTGAAAGAAAATGGCGGGGTTAATTTCCCGCTCTTTTTTTCGGGGTCTGATCGAAAACTAATGATAAGGAATCGCTATGGTTCGCCTCTCCAGCGGTAGGATACGCCAGGCTGAAATTCATTGGTACGAGGCACATGGCATTGGTAGGAAGGAAATTAAACGTAAACGCTATTTGGAATTAGAATTCAGAGTACCAGGGCTACGCTCTTAGCAAATGTCAAGCAAATTTACGCACGAACGGCCCCGTTCCGTCCCTGTCACTTCGCAACGGAAACACCATTCTGCCATCAGGTGTCTATACACGCCTCACAGCGCTTGTCGCAGAAAAAAGTCTCCTGGCCATGATTTCCCACGTTGGGACCGTTGGGAGATATTGACTAGGTTGAATAAGTCTGGAAAAGACCAATAGATACATCGGAGGACGGGCTAAGCCCAGGTGGATAAGGCTTGCCCTTTGAGACCCATCATTAGGTGGGGAATAGGGATTGAAGTATATACAAACAAATATAGACTTCCTCTATCTGTTATTCAATTTCTGGTTCGACCCATACGATATGTCTCTTGTTAACAATGAGTACTTTCTCATACATAGACCCTGGAAATTTGGCATCAAACACCACCACGAACGGATTCTCCGATCTTGTAAACAGGTCAGATACCCTGGTTTCAGAACCTAAATTTATTGTAGCCTGTACAATAGTCCCGTCTACTAGTTTCATATTGACAGTTCCAGGCTTTACTTTCCAAGACACTCCTTTAGATTTTGCCATCCTACCGACCCCCCTTATATGGTTTGCTGTTATATACCCTTTCAGAAAAAGATTTTGAGGCTGCGCACTCTGCGGTGGACTATTACGATCAAGCTTGTCCTATAGACCCTAAGATAATGCTTTTGGGGTTCGCGATCATTGTTTTATCAAAGAAGCCCAAAAATGAATCAACGGATAATTCAGGAATTGCGAATTTAGGGAATTGAGGAATTGAAGGTATTCTATTGATTTTAATTCCTAAATCCCTCAATTCCTAAATGTAATATGCGAATCTGAGAACAAGTTCATATTTGATCTCGCGAGGATTTGAATCCCCAAATTTTTTATCTGAAAAGCTATAGCAATCATGAAAAATATAAAATGCTAACACAAAAACCCAAAAAAGGGGAAATAGATTCCGGGCTCCAACCTCGCAATAAAGCGCGCAAAATAAAAGAACAGTGGGGTCAAGGCTACACTTTTGGCAAGAAGCAGATAGCTGTAAAGAGTGTAGCCCTGACCCTAAAAACGCTCTAAAGACGCTTTTCTTTCTATTTGTCTCCATCCAGCCCGAAAGCTTCAGCCACAGCGGGGTAGGTGACCTTGCCTTTGTAAATATTTACCCCTTTTGCCAGGGATGGGTCAGCTTCGATGGCGGCCTCGGCTCCCATATTGGCCAGCTTCACTACATAAGGCAGAGTGGCATTGCTCAGCGCATAGGTGCTGGTTCGGGGGACAGCCCCGGGCATGTTGGTCACGCAATAGTGGATGATACCGTCCACAACGAAAGTTGGATTCGAATGCGTGGTGGGCCGAGTTGTCTCAACGCAGCCGCCCTGATCGACCGAGACATCTACCACCACACTGCCTGGGTTCATAGTCTTGATCATCTCTCGCGTCACCAGTTTGGGCGCTTTTGCCCCCTTGATGAGCACTGCACCCACCAGCAGGTCAGCCCGGCGCACGGTTTCAGCGATATTGAGAGGATTGAAACTCAGGGTGATCAGTCTCCTGCCCATTACCTCGTTGAGGTAGCGCAATCGGTCAAGATTAACGTCAATGATCATGACGTGCGCCCCCATGCCCAGTGCCACCTGGGCTGCGTTAGTGCCGACCACGCCCGCGCCGATAATAGCTACATCTGCTGGCCGCACACCCGGCACGCCGGCCAAGAGCTTGCCACGACCACCGTTCATTTTCTCCAGGTAGTGTGCGCCGATCTGAATTGCCATCCGTCCGGCCACCTCGCTCATTGGCGTGAGCAAGGGCAGTTGACCATTGGGCAGCTCCACTGTTTCATAAGCGATCCCGGTCAGCCCTCGCGCCATCATCTCTCGCGTCAAACGCTCGTTTGCTGCCAAGTGCAGGTAGGTGAAAAGTACCAGGTCGGGCCGCAAAAACTCATATTCGCCCGGTTGTGGCTCTTTGACCTTGACTACCATCTCAGCACTCCAGGCCTCAGCGTTGGTGGATACGATCTTGGCCCCGGATCTTTCGTATTCTGCATCGGAAAACCCACTGCCCTCGCCAGCGGTCGTCTCGACCAACACCTCGTGCCCTGCCTCCACCAACTGGCGGACTCCTCCTGGCGTCATGCCCACGCGATACTCGTTATCTTTAATCTCTTTTGACATCCCGATGATCATAATGGATCCTCCATAGACAGAATCAAGTTTGGAACAGTAATCACGGTCTGCTGCGAAGTCAGCGAATCATCTATTTCTTTCACACAATCATAGTTATTCAACCCAGTCAACACCCTACTTTTCATCCCAGTTAACTGCCGTTGTCCGACTCGCGTGTCCACTTCACCCCCACCTTCACCCTGTTAAATGGCTGCACAGGGAATTCTCTAACCTATCGAACTTATGAATATTTATTGGCCCTGTTACAACATCGATCACGCTATTTAACAGGTCGGGCCCTCCCCTCTCCAGAGCGCAGGCTCTACGAGCCGGAGGCCAGTCGCGACGGTCGCGGCAAGCCCGCCCTGGCGCGACAGAAGTTGGACAATGCCCAGGGGAGAAAAACCCGGCCCGCCCTGGCGCGACAGAAGCTGGACAATGCCACAGAGTGAAAAACCCGGTCTGGGTCAGGGTCTGGGCCAGGGGCGCGACAGGGTCCAACGTGCTTATCCGATTAATCATCCAGGCCCGCCCTGGCGCTACCTGCATAGACTAATCTACCAAGCCTATGATCCCGGTCTGGGCCAGGGTCTGGGCCAGGGAATGCCGGTGATAGTTCACCGCAGTGCGCAGAGAACGCAGAGAGAACATAAACGTAGTAAACCAATGAACCAATGGTGAACCAATGGCCAATGGGGACATCCATAAATAAATAGTGCTTGAACCAAAACTAGGTAAAAATGTCATTTCGAGGAGCGTAGCGACGAGAAATCTTATTTCAAAACTGAAGCTTAAAGATTTCTCCCTTCGGTCGAAATGACAAAAAGAGGGGTTTTCGTTCAGACACTAAATATAATGGGGGGAGAAGATGTTGAATCTATTGCTCTGCTTCCGATAAAGCACTCGAACGGTGAAATTGTTTTTCAACAACTCGAAGAAACAATCGACAGGACAGGGCTACCGAGGGAAATTATAGGAGACCATGGCTCCGATCTAAAGTCAGAGATTGAAAAGTTTGGACCTGTGCGGTTAAGAAATTATACAAAACCAATCACGAAAATACGAAAGGACGAAAACACGAAATAAAACCTGAGTTATTCTCGTTCCCATGCTCTGCGTGGGAACGCATACCGACAGGCGCTCTGCGCTCCCTAAGTAGCTATACGTATTGGACGCAGAGCGTCCAGCGGTAGGGTTACAAC
>DAOVEU010000386.1:0-2836 GCA_030668805.1 Desulfobacterales bacterium | reverse complement strand
TAAAGTTCATAGTGGTCTGTTGGCCACTGCGCAAAATCGAAACCTTCAGGAGATTTTCTATTTTGTACATACGGACTTATAGTGAACGTCATAAATAAGTTGATACATTCTGAACTGTCATTGCGAGGAGCGCAACGACGGAGCAATCTCATAGGATTGCTTCGCTTCGCTCGCAATGACCACTTTCTTCTGACGTTCACTATAGCTTTTCCATCTTGTAGCTACTAGCAATTTGTGACCTTTCAATTTCTTTAACTTTAGGCACTGAGTCTCCTGACTGCTTCACCTGATACAAATATCTTAATCTCACGCTTCCGAGAAAAGCTCTCATCGCATCCCCGGCATGGTCCGGATAGGTCCAGTCCAACGGACGGAAACGACCCTTCTGGTAAATCAAGGTTAAGTCCGCATAAATCCCTTCTCTCAGATAGATACGGTGGGTGTAGTTTTTTCCGGTTACCAGAACAAATCGCTCTGCCAGTAAGTATCCGGGGTCAATATTAACAAGTCGCTTCCCATGCGTTGAAAACTGACCTTCCAGATCGTTGGTAAAAAGCTTGATGTCAGGCAGGGCGTCCTGGTGAATCAATTCACGAAAAGCCATCAGCCGCCTGAAAAGGGGTGAACCCATCTCAGAGGTATAGTAGTCTGTATGTTCAAATGGTAGCCATCGACTTATCACATCGGGCAGTCCAAAGGACCCAGACAGCTTCCGGGCCACATCTCCAAAAATACCTTTATCCCTGGTGAAACAACCAACAACCAGCTTGGCAGGCTTCGATTCGCAGGGAGTGTTCATAGATGCTACGGTCGTCCCACAGAGGTATAATGGAATCCTAATGCCCGCATCCGTTGTGGATCGTAGATGTTTCGTAAATCTACCACAATTGGGCGTTTCAAAAGCTTCTTCATCCGATTCCAGTCAATATTTCGAAACCGGTTCCATTCCGTGGCAAGAACCAGGGCATCGGCCCCTTCAGCCACCGCATACAGATCTTTCTTGTAGTCGATATCTTGAAGGTATTCTTTTGCGTGGTCCATCCCTGCTGGATCATAGGCATGGATCTTTGCCCCCTTCTCCTGCAACCCCTGGATAATAGGAATGGTGGGAGACTCTCGCATATCGTCCGTATTCGGCTTAAAGGTCAAACCAAGGATCCCAATGATTGCGCCCTTCAACTCCCCGCCCACGGCCAAGACAATCTTTTCAACCATAATCCCGGGCCGCCCATCGTTCACCTTGATCACCGCATCGACAATCTTGAATTCATACCCGTGCTGTTTGGCAATTTGGCTGATGGCCCGTGTGTCTTTTGGAAAGCAGGACCCGCCAAAACCCGGCCCCACATGTAAGAACTTACGACCGATCCGTCCATCAAGCCCCATGCCCTTGGCCACCCTGTGCACGTCCGCACCCACATGCTCACAGATGGTTGCCATCTCGTTGATGAAGGATATTTTGGTGGCCAGGAAGGCGTTGGATGCGTACTTGATCATTTCGGCTGTGGCCACATCCGTGATCACAAAAGGGGTCTCAATCAGGTAGAGGGGATTGTAAAGGTCCTTGAGGATAGCGATAGCCTGTTCGCTCTCGGCACCGATTACGACCCTGTTGGGGCGCATAAAATCCTCAATGGCTGACCCTTCCCTCAAAAATTCAGGGTTAGAGGCAACGTCAAAGGGACAGGGTTCGGCCTGGTTTTCCTTGATGATAGCCTTAATCAACTTGCCGGTGCCTACAGGAACCGTACTCTTTGTCACCACTACCTTGTAGCCATTCATGGTTTGGCCTATTGATTTGGCCACCTCCCCCACATACCTCAGGTCGGCGCTCCCCTCCTGGTCCGATGGGGTGCCAACGGCAATAAGAATCACCAGGGCATTTCGCACACCCTCCTTGATATCTGTGGTAAAAGAGATGCGGCCTTCATTCATATTTTTTTCAATAAGTTCTGCAAGTCCGGGCTCGTAGATCGGGACTTTTCCCTGGTTCAGCATGCTAATCTTTGGTGCACCCCTGTCTACACAGGTTACCCTGAGTCCGAACTCGGAGAAACAGGCTCCAGTGACAAGGCCCACATACCCTACGCCAACTACGCAGATATTCATTGAATCGTACCCCTTTGAGTTGTCATAACATAACGACGGTTATTAAAGTATTGCAAGTCCCTGAGAATTTCTAAGAGAATATTTCTCGGTCTGAAAAGGGCTTTTTAGCCTCCTTTTTGTTTCTTGTCAATCCAGGAGTTCTCACCAGTTTCTCCAATTCTTGGGAGCCTTGTATGAATTGGTCTCTGTCAGTCACTCTTCAAAAAGCATTAGTCTGACCCTTTTCGGGTGTGTTTTAGGCGCAACCAGAGGACAGGACTTGCCCTGATTCCAATTTTATTTAATCATACCACAAAGACTTGCAATCCCACAAGAAACAACGAGATTGGCCGATTTGTGCCGGTCCCTTTTTCGGCATTCCTGGGCTCTTTCGCCGTTGCACCTTGACGAACAGTCGAATCTACATTAAACAATCAATGGGTTGAGTCTTTGTTCTGTAACATCTCAATAAGTCCGTGTAATTCCCTGAAACTGTCATTTCGTGTCATTGCGAGGAGCGTTAGCGAGGAAGCAATCTCATTACTCACCGTTCGCTTAATTTTGATACCAAAAGTTCAATTCTTGCCATTTTTTTTAATGCAAGGATGTCAAATTTAGCATGAAAACCGCCAAAATCCCGGGTTGTCTTGGGCATGCACTTCGCCACGGGTCCTCATGGCAGATGTTTCCTGTCATGTGTCATTTCAATCGTTTTCTTGCAGCCAGGGCCAATAATTCCATAACCTGT
>DAOVEU010000350.1:0-3142 GCA_030668805.1 Desulfobacterales bacterium | reverse complement strand
AAGACAAATTAGAAATGATTCTTTTCGGCCGTTTATTCCCAATATTCCATTGTTCCAATATTCCATCATTCCAGATCAATGGCACAAAAACTGCCACTGAAAGATAAATGATTACAACGAGTTGTAGAGTTTCCGAGACGTCAAGTTAGCGCTTATAGCCCTGCATCAACCAAACACCTCGCGTGCCTCCCTGCCTAGCTCTCCCAGGTGTTCCACCACGTGAATCCCGCACTTTCGCATGGCGGCTATCTTTTCTCCGGCTGTTCCCCCGCTTCCTGATATGATGGCCCCTGCATGTCCCATGCGCTTTCCAGGAGGGGCGGTAAGGCCGGCAACAAACCCGAGTACGGGCTTGTTGAAGTGATCCTTGATGTACTCGGCGGCAGTCTCCTCATCGTTGCCCCCGATCTCTCCGATGAGCACCACACCTTTGGTTTCCGGGTCCTTATCAAAAAGCTTCAAGATGTCCACAAAGGACGAACCGATGATCGGGTCGCCCCCGATCCCGATACAGGTGCTCTGCCCCAGGCCGCTCTGGGTGAGCTGGTGCACGACTTCGTATGTCAGCGTGCCGCTCCTTGATACCACGCCAATCGGGCCCTCTTTATGAATCGGCCCCGGCATGATCCCTGCCTTGCAACGACCTGGCGAAGTCACCCCGGGGCAGTTCGGGCCGATGAGCCGGCAGTTGCGGCGTTTCAAAAAAGGAACCACCTTCAACATGTCACGAATGGGGATTCCCTCGGTAATGCAAACGGTCAACGGAAGCCCTGCTGCGGCAGACTCCATGATCGCGTCCGCCGCAAAAGGAGACGGCACAAAAATAAGACTGACATTGGCACCGGTACGCTCAACCGCCTCACGAATGGTGTTAAAAACCGGTATCCCGTCCAGGCTTTGCCCCCCCTTACCAGGGGTTACCCCCGCCACAATGTTGCTCCCGTAGGCCACACACTGCCGGGTATGAAAACTTCCTTCCCTGCCGGTTATTCCCTGGACCAGCAGGCGCGTATTTTTGTCGATCAATATGCTCATGTCAACAACCTTGAACCATCACAGACCTCTCTCGCCCGCTCCCTTCGGTAGCTAGAGCCCACAGAGACCGCTGAGATGACAGTTCTTCAGCTCAAAAACTCCTGCGTCAGCAGGATGGCAGGTTGAGCTGAATCCTCCTCCCTGCCCCGTTAAATGCGTAGCCTATTTATCTGGGGTCAAGGATTCAGCTCAAAAACTCCGTGTCTCTGTGGACTCTGTGAGAGACAAAAACGCCTACGTGATCAACCATCACTAGCCCGTTCACATCTCAACGCAAATACGCCAATTCGCTTCTCTGCCCGCTACGTAATCCCTCTCACTTTTTCTGCTGCATCAGCCATGCTGTGGGCTACAATGAAATCGAGGCCGGACTCGGCCAGGATATTGCGACCCTCCTCCACATTGGTACCATCCAGGCGCACCACCACAGGCACCTTGATCGCCACCTTTTTGGCCGCGTCCACCACGCCTTTGGCCAGTATGTCACATCGCAGGATGCCGCCAAATATGTTGATCAAGATCCCCCGAACATTTTTGTCCCCAAGGATAATCTCAAAGCCCTTAGTGACCATCTCTGTGGTGGCCCCGCCACCCACATCCAGAAAATTCGCCGGGCTGGCACCGGCCTGTTTGATCAAGTCCATGGTGGCCATGGCCAGTCCCGCACCATTGACCATGATCCCAATATCTCCCTCCATGCGGATGTAGTTCACGCGGTGCCGTGATGCCTCAAGCTCCAATGGATCCTGCTCGTCAGTGTCTTCCAGTTCCAACAGGTCCTTGTGGCGATACAGGGCATTGTCATCAAACTCTATCTTGGCATCAAGGGCCAGGAGACGCTTGTCCTCCGTCATGACTAAGGGGTTGATCTCTACCAGCGTGCAATCGTGCGACTCAAAAACCCTGTAAAGCTGACTAAAGATCCCTGTGCCTGCCCGTATAAGACTGGCGTCTATGCCCATGCCAAACAGGAGATTTCGTGCCTGAAAGGCCGGAAGGCCAAGGCCAACATCCATCCATTCCCTGACAATCCCTTCAGGACGGCACGCGGCCAATTCCTCGATTCCCATGCCGCCTTCAGAACTGGCAATCAAGACCGGGCATTGCTTTGCGCGATCAACGGCTGCTCCCACGTAGAATTCCTGTTTGACCGCGACCCCCTCTTCCACCAGGACCTTCCTCACCCGCCTGCCCTGGGGGCCGGTCTGAGGCGTCACCAGGGTCATGCCGAGCATCTCTTCGGCTATCTCGGCCACAGCCGCAGGTGTTTCTCCTATACGGACTCCACCCCCCTTGCCGCGGCCGCCAGCATGTATCTGGGCCTTGACAACCCACCGGGCCCCGCCGATCTGCTCAGCGATTCGCCTGGCTTCTTCAGGATCATGGGCCACTGAGCCCCTGGGAACAGGAATCTTGAACTGTGAAAAGATCTCTTTGGCCTGGTATTCGTGTATTTTCATGCCTGCCTAACCCGGACAAGCCGGAACCAAAAAAATAAATTTATCACGAAAGCACGAAAGTACGAAGGCACGAAAAAAGAAAATGACATTTCGTGTTTTCCCTCTTTCGTGTATTTCGGCGTTCGCCTTGAGAAGAGGCGTGATTGTCTTTATGTTTTTCTCCCAGGAAAAGCACGAATTTTCAAACTGAGAAACTACGTATTCACAGGGCGCTCTACCATTCGCCCCATAGGTCTTCCGTTTATGCGGTCGATGGCCGCCCCAAGGGCCTGTAGCACTTCAAACTTGTCCCGGCCTCGGACCTTCAGGCTCTGGTGATTGGCCAGTTGGAAAAAGTAGAGGTTTTTCAACCTTCTGATGCCACCCAGATACTTACGGATCTTCCAGTGTGTATCCACAGGCAACGTGGTGTTTCTGTACACGGAGAGAAATCCGTAATGAACTTTCAGGCCCTCCGGATTTACCGTGACAGCGCTAAACCCCCAAAAAGGACCATTAAAAAACCACACGGCGATCAGCCCCCAGATAGCCACAGCGATGACGTGTGTGATTTTCTGTTTCCGGATCGAACGGATCAGTACGACCACAATGATTGCCGCAATGATCCCCATAATAACATTCTGGACCATCACAGAGCGGATAAAAAA